>CALMQQ010000183.1 GCA_937871845.1 uncultured bacterium | reverse complement strand
TTTGGGTTGCCCATTGGGACACGCAAGCTAAATGAAATTTAGCGCTGCAGCTACAAGCGTAGCCTGCTGTTTCCGGGAGAGGTTCAGAGCAAATGGAGCACATGAGCGTGATTTTTTTGATATTCGAATCGGATTTGAAAATCATTTTCACACCAGGCCGGAATTTTTTGACGTGACTGATACCTCACAGCAGTGTTTTTCATGAAAAATGACCCGAGTTGAGTGTCGGGTCAAAAATCGTTCCAAACGCGAGTTTTGATTTTTCTCAATCAAGTAAAATCATTCATCATCAAATTCTATATCCGACTCTTTCTCGTCTTCATAAAATTCATCCTCAGTTTCTTCATCAGATGATTCTTGAATTCGCAAACGTCGACTATCACGTTTCAAGTTAATCTCATGCTGATTGCGACGAATTAACATCGCATAAGTAACGAGACTGATAAGACGATCAGTCTTCCATTCTTGCGATTCTTCGAATGACTTGAGTGTTATCTCAGCAAACGATGTATTATCCATTGTGAACATGTCTGGTGTGAATTGTTCCGGTGATTCATTGCCTGTAAACCAATAATAAGCAGCAACAAGCATTTTAGTGTTCAGATGTTCACTTCCAGGAATATCAAGTAAGAACTTAGCCGTGGTTTCTTGATATGTAGATGAATATCGTTTCAGTTGTTGCTTGATACTGTAAGTAGCCGAATCTTCACCCGTAGCCCCAAAATTGTTTTGGGGGCCTATAAAGCGTTTCTTACCCGGAACTTTCGATCCATCATTGGAGAAGGTAACTGCTCCTCCAAAAGCGTATGAGAATATTGACATTAGTTATTCAGAAGTAGTTTTATTGGCAAAATGATAACAGTCGATACTAAAAACAGAGCTCCGAAAAATCTATGGCAGACAAGGAGATTCAGTTTGTACCTATTATCGGGACTGTTTGCAGCTGTGGACGTGAAATCGGATTGCTTCAGCCAGAGATAGAATTTCGTCTTCAGAAGGCTATCCCTGATTTTAAGGCCGATTCGCGTGATACTTCTGATGTTCTTGACGGTCTCGGGATTTATAAGCTATGCTGTCGTCGAACAGTGTTGGCATTCCCTGTTTATCAAGTTGTGTCAGCCGATCTAGCTGTTCTTCGATTCCGTCGAGAGAAGGGTGATATCACTGAAGATCGAGATGAACTGATTATCAGTGATCTTATGATTTAAATCATTGAACAGCAATGTCCCGTGGTATACAGGAATGATTCAATCGAATCATTCTATCTTGTAGCAGCTTTGTCTTGGGCATTCTTCAATGCCGTGATGTTCTTATTGATGTTATCCTTTGCTTCAGCTGATAATTGTACATTATTCTTCAATGAGTATGTACCATTAGGGTATTTATATTCCGGATTAGAAGGCTGAACATGTTCAAATGGCCATTTGTCCATCACGTACAGTACTGCTGCTGCAGCAACAAGAGCAATAATGATCAAGATTGTAACAACAATTAATACCCACCTCAATGTCTTAGAATGTGTCGAAGACGTTGACAATCTCTTTCTAGGTGCAACTGCCATTGTAGACCAGGCATCTGTTTTTGGACGCGAAACAACTCTAGTTCTAGTGACGGTAGACATTCTTTTATCATCGATTACAATAATACCTATAGGTATTATTGCGAAACCCAAATAATTGCAGCATAATGTTTTCGGGTCCAAGCCACATACTCCTTCAACTGTTGTTGTGAGAAATCTGCAACATTTAAGCTCCTAGCATCAAGCGGGTACAAAAACACAATGTATGATTTGTTCTTAATTTCTCCCAATACTTGTCGTAACTTCTTAGAATCTAAGTGTTTATAGATCTGTGGATCCTTCTGAAAATTAATGTACTGTTTAGAGAAGCTTAGTGAAAAGGCTCGATCTTGTAACGCTGAACTATGAATCATAAGACCTACACTTTTTGTCCACATGGAATCGGCAAATTGTTGATCCATATCATAACTGCAAAAATAGAACAATTGTAATAACTTCCGGCAAGGTGATGGAGTCTGAAAGTATTTATCAAGAGCTACTTTGAGTTGATCCGAAATTGGGATAATAGGCGAGGAATACGCAAGACCACCATCGATGTACTTCGAATCATCAATGTAAATACCTTCAGTGATGAAAGGAATAGCAGCCGATGCATGAACAGCTTTCGAGATCTTGACGACATCTCCATTGAGATACTTATATGGATCTGCATCATACAAAATGTTCCCATATGGTGCAGCACCATCTTGTACAAATGCATCTTCTTTACTCAGATTACAGAACAACCCACATCTTTGGGTTGTAGTGTTATAAGTACCTGTCCATATTTCTGTCTGCTTGATACTAGCTGGTGTATACATTGCCATAAACAGCTGATCCATACCCGAGCCATTACGATACAATGATTGTGTGAAAGGAAACATAACCCATGATGGGAGAAAAGGAGGAGTCCATGGCTGAACGAAGATGCTAGCCTTAACAGCTGAAATGTTATTGGTAATACCACCCGAACTCCATCCAGAAACCATAGCAAGATATGCAGCAACATTTCCACCCGAACTAGCAAGAACCAAATCTGGTGTTCCAGGTAATGATCTTTTATGGACGATCCCAAGGCTTGAATCTCGCATAGTATGTGCAAAGTCATCTTCGAATGTGGCATCATACAACTCTGCAAGCAACGCTAATTGAGAAACAAATCCTCCTCCGGAAATAGGTAATACATAAATCTTGACCATTATTTTAGCAACGTTTAGAACATAGAATACCGTCAGTTTGATCTCAAAGACTCTCTAGTTTCCAATCTCAAAACAATGGACTTATCAGGCTCTATCACTATTGAATCTCGTCAAGGAGATGTGCTGTTTAGCACCGAATCAACGTTTATCGGTACAAGTCCTCCTAATGGAGATTTAAAGCGTTTGTCAAAAGCACCCGCAAGTAAAGGTGCGGTTAAATATGAGATTAAGTTTCCTATCTTTGAAAGAATTTCCCAGGAAGAAACGAATCCACAATGGAAGAAGCTCTTTTCTGAAATGGCAATAGGCAATAGCCCGTCGAAGATGAACATTGTTGTTGACATCAATTTCGATAAAAGCTCAATAGATTCAAACATGAAGATAGGATCATTGACATACAAGATTAGGAAGACAGAAAGAAGTGTCGATCTCTATAACAACCCTGTACTGACTTCTAAGCTAGTTAAGGAATTTATTCGAACCAATACAAGCCTCAAATTTGATGATGATTCTGATAACCAGCAAGAAGAAGTTCCTGTGAGGTATATTACTGAACAGAGAATTTTGTGGAAGAAGCTGAAGCCCAAAGAACAAGAACTACGTTTGAAGGGGTTTGCTGCGCGATATTCACGAGATCATGACTACTCCCAGGCTGAACAAGAAGAACTTGAGACAACACTCATTTTGTATAATATCTCCAAGGATCTCCCTGAAGAGCGTGTTAAATTGAATGAGTCTGGTGAGATTACACACATCAGCGGTCTTCGAATGACTGCTAATGGTGCATTCATCGTTGGAGATTAATATACCGATTGGTATATTAAACTTCTATGCTTGTCTCGTTTCAATCGAATCCTTAGGTAACGATATAGATTCCGAACGGCATCAAGAATCAAAAGAACCTCGTTAGTCCAAGTCTTCTTTCAAGAAGCCATAAGAACTCAAACGATTTACAATCCCGTTAGAAACCCAGACCATCGATGGATCTATCTTTAAGATTACATCGATTAAGGCATCTTTCAGAGTTGCCAAAGAATACCCATACAACATTGCAGACACAGCTGTTTCCACGTTCCAAAGATCTTCAGTTACAGCTATACTTTTAACGAAAGGTGGGTCAGGTCTGGAAAAATCGATAGATTCATCCTTGTTAGAAATGACTTCCACGATCCCCTTATATTTGCGGATTATCATGTCTTTGCTGACAAATGTTGTTGGTAGACCAACTATCCATCTGAAGATTCGAGTCTTAAAGACATCATAAGTTTCTGGTTCAGAAAGCTTATCCTTATCATCGACAGAAACCACAGGTTTCTCAAGTCCTAACTCTCTACTCAATAACACTGATGTGAAGTCAAGATAATCCAAACGATGTCTTCCTATTTTTGGCAATCCGAAGATCGGTTTCAATTCATCGACTATCAGCGGAATAGAGTTCTTGAATTTCTCAACTCTGCATCTCTCATCACAACTGCTAAACGAATACAACCCGTCTTCTAGTTTCTCGAGAGATCCGTGAAATGAGATAACACTACCATCCCAATGCATTCATTTATTTTGATAATTAATCTATTCATATCATTGGTTCAATCAGCCGATCGTAATCTAGTACTTCGTTACACGATGACAATCATAGCAGTAAATTTCAGTTGTCATAGCTTCATCTCCGCTACGTCGCTGATGTTGTTCCATTTTAGTGTTCGTCGAACCGCAAAAAGAGCACTTCATACCCTTCCGAACTACCCGATCATGCTTCAAATGGAATATCTGCATGTCAATACTACGTTGTTCGGCGCTGAAAAAGTCTGGATAGAATAGAATCTTAGCATGATTTGTTCGATTGGCGATAACATGATCTTTATATTTCTTAATGGCAGCTTCGATGTCTGCGTCGGTAGCCTCTTCTGGAGTAATACCCTTCAAATACTCACCAGAAGCTAGCTTCGTTAACTGAAAGTTAACGTTGGCTTGGACCTGATGAGGAAGTCGGGTCATCGCGGATTCGAAAGTCGACATTTTTTTACGGCTAGTTATTATTTTAAAAATGCTTCAATAGAAGCATTCATGGCAACTCTAGGTCAAGTTTCTTAATGAGATTGAGCGTTGCGTCATCAAAGTCCTTCTTGACAAGCTTCGATTTCCAGATTGGAGGAAGCTTAACGCCGTTCTTGATTTCCAATGGATAGATACCAAGAGCTTTAGTACCGTCAACCCCAAGGAACTTAGAATCTCCAAGCTTAATCCATTCAACATCAGCAACATTAGGGACTGTGTAAGATACAAGTTCAGGCTCGTCGCTATCGCCGTCAGCTTGCACCGGTGTTGATTCGCGGCTTTCAGGTGTTGGCTCACGGCGACTAGGCCTTCGCGACTTCGTCTCTTCTCGTTCAGAGTGATGCTCTGCATCCTTTTCTGGAATTGGTTCCGGGTCTGGTGTCGGCTCACGGCGAGTAGCTCGCGTGGCTCGAACCGAACGTCTACCCTTGTTGTCATCATCTTCGGGTTCTGTCTCTCGCGGAGACGATCGAGATTCCTCCTTTGATAGGGTACTTTCAAGCGTGTCTCTCGAACGGAGCGGGCGCTTCGGAGACTCTGCGCTTTCACGTGTTGATCGCATGATTCGCGCGGATCGAGACTCTGGCTCCTTCGACGCAGATCGACTCCTTGTTACTCTGACTCGTGCAGAGTCTCCGACAGATTGTCGAGTTGATGTCTCATGTTCAGATGCCTCTGGTTCAGGGTCTGACTTGCGAGTCATCCTCGAAGCAAGGAGATTCCGACGTATTTCAGATGGCTTTTGGTCAGAGTCTGCTCGATTTGCCGAGAGACGACTAATTCGACTAGCTACCCCGGCAGCGCCTGCAGCTCTGCGAGATGATGACGTCAATCCTGGCTTATCAGTATCACTGACTTCAGCGTCGCTATTCTGACTTTGACTGCTAACGGCCTCAGTCTTGGAACGGCCGCTCAAAGCTGTGGGGACACCACGTGTACTACGAACTCCGGCAGTGCCAACACGACCGAGAGGAGGTCGATGATTGTCATTCACTTCTGGATCATCGTCTGTCGAGCGACGTCGAGTAGAGCTGATATTCTTTGAGAATCGTTGAGCTGATGCGTCGAGATCTGACTTCTTGTGTGTCGGGCAACGAACCCGAGATGTGTCGGATGTTACAGCATCTTCAACGTCAGCACAACAAACCTTAGTCGCGTTTTCACCACGACTAGGAACGAACGTACAAACATCACGATCAGCATGATCCTCACGATATTCATCAAATGAAACCCACTTAGGACTCTTATCCGACTTCTTCTTGGAAGAAGTCGTCTTTGAACCCAGAGCTCTTGATGTGCTCCTACTTGATGGGGTCTTGCGCGGTTCAGAATTTGAACGACTCTTAGAACCCCTTGATATAGGGAGCTTCTGGTCAGCAATCGCATCAACAACCTCATCTACTGTTTTACCGCTCTTCAAATGCTTAGCGACAGCTTCTACCAAACGAGGTAGAACTTCGGCCATGGCCGATTCGACGATAGATGATAGGGTTTCTGTGGCCATATATTAAGAATAACCGTTTTTGTGTTACTCATAAAAAGCGATTTCCGTTTCAAAAAGATGTCAAACAACTCTCATCGCTACTTGTACGTCAAAAGTTTGGTCCCCATCAATGAGTACTCTTGGAACCCCACTGCACGATATTTTATACATCCAAAGAGTAAATATGGAGGTTATGCTCTTCGATTTCAATCTTTGATCGATAGAGCGGTACTTAATTCTGATAAAGATATTTTGAGACGTCTGATGACAACAGAGCCTGATTTCGTCGAGCTAGATAAACTTAGGAATGATTCTTTGAAATCTGAAGTTCTAAGGAGTATTCGTCGACGAGAGAAGTCTGTCTATGGAATTACAATACCTGATCGTACTCGTGATATCCCTAGTAACGCTGAAGGACAAAACATCATTCCAGTTGACATCTTCAGTAGAACTAGCATTGTGATGCGTGTTGCCGGCAGAAGGGAGACACGACCGCATGTCATCAATTTCGTTGAGCAGAACTTTAACCGAGAGCTTGAACTAGCTAGATCAATCTTATAAGTTCGAATCATTACACTCAATGAGTGTAATTCTATGCACTGCAACTAACACATCCCTCTTCCATTCGGCAAACAGGGATGATCTCGCTAGGATTTTCTAACTGCTTCATGACAATCTCGCCATCTTGACCAATACGCTCTTGCGCCAAACTTGTAATAGTCTTGTTGAAGCCGGAATCAACGGTTTCAACACTATTACGCAAGTAATACTGGCATGTCTTCAAATGAAGAGCATGAGCAATAGCATGATAGGCCATCCGATGCTCCAATGGTGGATTCACCATGTAAGCGTTGGTTGATTGAGTTTGACAAATGTAAATACCACGTTGACGAGCCATTTGCAGGTAGTGAGTCATCTTAATCTCAAACATACCACGATATTTGTCTTCGAGGAATCGGAGTCGAGACTCGAGCTCTGGCTTCAACTGACTTTGACCGTTAACATCAATCAAAGCTTCAGATGGGCACATATCAGGATACTTCTTTACTAGATCTGTCAAGCCAAGAAGGCTACCACGATTGTCGAAGATAGCTTCTGTAAATCGCTTGGTAAACAAGCCAATTTCCTTGAGATCAGAATATAAATGGCGATTCACAACGGTGTAATTGCCGCTAAGAACTTGACGAGAATAGAAGTTCGATTGATGTGCTTCAATACCCTCGGCATTCCGAAGGATCTGAGCAGTAGTTGCTGTCGGCATAATAGCCAAGAGCAACGAATTACGAACACCATGAATCATCATTTGTTCACGAAGCCAATCCCATGAATGCTCAATGTTAGGCTGTTCTGTGAATGTATCTATACCAGCCGGAAAGTCTTGAGTCTGACCCCATTCGGATGGGTTAATCGGGATGTTATCCTTCGGATCATATGGTGCACGAATGCGGCCACGATGGAAATCCATCAGATACTCTTCTTGCCAGAGATCGAACTGAAATTGTCCATTACTCATTGGCGAGCCAGTCATAGTTACGTAAGTCTTTGTCATATCATCCCAGCGCTGGTAATTGCCAGTTCGGTACAATGGATACTCTCCATCGACCTTAGCAAGCTCAACACTCTGAAGAATAGCGTTGTAGTACATGCAAGCAAAGATCATCTTGTTGAGGATCATAGCTTCGCGACTCATATAGGTAATGTCGAGTACCTTGAAAGCATCATCAAGACCTTGAACGCCAATTCCCAACGGTCTAGTGTCAAAGTTAGGCTTCTTGATCTCAGACTCGGATAAAGGATAGTAGTTTTTGTCAATAATCTGGTTAAGATTACGAACAACACTTCTAGTCATCTTCCCGAGGAGATTAAAGTTATAAGATTCACGTAGCTCGGCCATAATCTCGGCATCACTAACGGTTAATGAATCCTCGCCGTTCAATGAAGTAGAAAATTTGTGGTTAAAACGACGAGTAACAAACTTCGGAAGATTCAATGAACTGAGATTGCATGACGCAATTGTTTTCGAATCAGAATACTCGACAATTTCAGCACAAAGGTTAGAATTATTGATCGCTCCAAGATTCTTATGATTACTCTTGTAGTTGCACCGATCTCCATTCATTACGTAAGGTTTCCCAGACTTTAATTGAATATCACAGATAAGCTTCATAATGTCCTTGGCCATTACCTTCTTATAGACGATACGATTCTTAAGAGCTGTTTGGAAAGCATTGTATGCCTCCAAATGTTCCTCTTCAAGATTCGAATCTTCCTCGAGACGATGACGCAAGTCAAGGTAACGAGCTTCAGCGACAGCGAGAAGTCCTTCTTGCTCAATCGCCAAGGTCTCTAATTTGATGTACTCGTCTTCGAACTCTTGACCGTATTTATCTTGTAAAGTCTTCACCGTCTTGGGACAGAATAGAGTCCACTCTTCATCATTGTAGATACGTTCATACAACAAGTCATGCATCCAAACGGCATTGTTCAGGTTATGAAACCTCATTTCATGTGAAGTGAAGTTATCAACGGCCTTAATGAAGTCTTCAACATCAATATGCCAGGGATTAAGATAGGCTGCAGCTGCACCCTTACGCTTTCCGCCCTGATCAACGTATTCGACAACACGATCGTTAGCACGTAGATACCCAATGACACCCGAACTTTGCCCAGTTCCAGCAATGGCGCTATGGCGAATTCGATTGACTGAGAATCCAAAGGCTCCATTGTGACGAGAAATAGTTCCCATAATCTTCCAGAGGTTCATCATCGAATCAAGATCATCCTCAACATCGCCAAGAAAGCAAGAAGCCATTTGAGGCTTTTCGGTTCCGGCATTGAAAATAGTTGGACTAGCAGGCGTGTGCATGCTATGGTTGAGTTCATCGAAGTACTCAGACACCACTTGAAGTGGTGTTCTCCATGGAGTTGAACGATCACCATCCAACCAAGTCTCGATTGCTACCCGCAGGTTCTTCAACACTGGAGTCTCGGTTGGCTTGTGGTTGGCCGAAGCCTTGAACAAGAATGTCTTACACAAGGTGTTAGCCGAGAAAAAGTCATGATTGTCATAGTTGTAATACTCTGCGTTTTTAACCAAGATCTCGAGAGCTGGTAAATGCGTAGTCATAAACTCGATCATTCGTGGAGCCAAACGACTCCTATTAAGGATCATGTAAGTCTTTACATTCGGAACAGCTCTGACTACCTCATAAATAAGGAGCCGACCAGCAAGGCACATGTCATCGTAATTGAAGATATTCTCTAGGATAGCTCTCACACTTGCATTAAACATTTTCTGATCATTGCTATGAAAAATCTTTTCCGCGATTTCTACAGCTCGAGGAGATACGTCTAAGTTACGGAAGATAAGTTGAGAATTCATGTCCTAATATTATCACAACACCGATTGTTTTTAGACATAATGTATCATTATTATCGAATCATTTTCAATGTCGGAACTAAATGTCTTGAATCGTTTCGGGTTCAACGAATGTTGTGATAATGCGATATCATTCTGATATGAATAATCGGGTGATTCCAAACATTGTCATTATATTCTGATGTAAGAAAATTAAATATATTATGACGCTATACGTTCAACGGTTAGAATACTCGCCTTCCAAGCGAGAGATGTGGGTTCGACTCCCGCTAGCGTCATTTCATACAGCTAATAGCTGTATGAACTTAAAATTAATGTCATTCTAGTGTACAAAACTAAATGATGATCGCTGATATAAGAAATGTTAACTAAATATGACCTAGTAGCTCAATGGAAGAGCAGCAGGCCTCTAATCTATCGGCTGCGGGTTCGAATCCCGTCTGGATCGTGATCACAGTAAATTACTGTGATCGCTATAAACTACTGTGATCGCTATAAACTACTGCGATCATGCGATCATCTTAGCCTTTATTGTAGGCAATGGATTGTAATTATAGACGAAGAAGTCTTTGCTGCTAAATGAATCCCAAAATTCTCTCCCACTCTTGGCTAAAAGTCCAATAACTGGTGGCATCCAAAATCGAGCCCCTGAATGACTTTCATCAGTACTTCGTTGAAGTTGTTCAAGCGCTTGAGGTAAATGTTGAGAATACAAATGAATGTCACCAAAGTTCAAGATGAGATCTCCCGGAATATAATGACGACCCTCCTCAGTTAGTTGATTAACTTCTTGAGTCACAATATATAACAACATCGCATAACTGGTAATGTTAAAGGGAACTCCTAAAAACCAATCAGCGCTACGTTGATACATACTCAAAGATATTCTATTAACTCCTTTGTGGGTAGTGTCAACATAAAACTGAATTGTTAATCCGTGACAAGGATACAACACTCCTTCATCTGCTTGAGCTGGATTATAAGTTGTCATTAAGATCCGACGAGACATCGGATCCTTAACCAATGTTTCAATCACTTCTCGAAGTTGGTCTTTACCTTCAGGTTGATGTTCAGCCCCAAAATACTTAGCTCCAAAATGACGCAGTTGATAACCATACATGGGACCCATATCTCCTTCTTGGAAATGTTGATGACGAGAATCTAAGAACTCTCGGGAAGTGTTGCCTTTCCAAATATTGACACCGCGCGCTTCAAGTAGCTTAGTGTCGGTAAGGCCAGCCAAAAAGAACAATAACTCTTCAACGATTCCCTTCCAAAATACTCGCTTAGAATACAAAATTGGGAATTGTTCTGCAATTTTATCAAATCTCAGTGTAGCACCGAACATTGATCTAACTTCACCATTCCGAGTCTTCCTCAATGGTTGACTAAGAATGTTTCGAAGTATATTCAAGTATTGATAATCTATCGACGAATATTGATAACTCGAAGAATACAAGACATACTGTACTTCAGCACGATCTGAAATACCAATATTAACAGAATCCCAAGGAGTTTTTATCAGAGATCGATAATCAAACTTCTGATCACAATCATAATCTCCTCGAATTGTTGTTATCGAAATATTCGATACCAGAAATATGTTTTCTAAGAAATATGAGATTAACTCTATTCCACCAATAACCCAAATGCATTCGTTGAGTTTCAAGACCTCTGATATGTCATTGAGAACGGTAACGCCTTCTACGTCTAAAGACTTTCCGTCTTTAGACGTGAAATCTTTAGATCGAGATAGTACATAATTCTTCCTGTTTGGCAAAGGACGACCAATACTCTCAAAAGTCTTTCGACCCATCAACACTGCACTATTACCACCAGCTGTAGTAATTTGCTTAAAGTACTGAAGATCTTCAGGGACATTCCAAGGTAACTTTCCGTTCTTAGAGAAACCATACTTCTCGTCAGTTGCAAAGATGATATTAAACTTAAGCATCTTATGTAGTTTTCGTAATGATATTGAAACCAATCGGTTTCAATCCCAAACATGTCTTTTCGAGAAATTACGGAACAGTCAAGTAATTTTTCTCGTCTGTTAAGTACTTTTCAACTTCATTTATTAACTCGGTATCTGTCTTTAATTCATTATCAAAAGATAAAGTGGCGACGGCTCCGATAGAAGTATAACCGTGAATATTGTTGCCCACATGGAAATTAGCGTACCACCCCCTTCTTAATGTCACTTGGGGTAAAATATAGGATATCTGCCGAGGATTAACAAGAGTTGTACCAATCCGTAGGAACTTCATCTGGGACATTTTTGTAATTTAACTTAGAGAATTGACAAATCAATAATACACTTATAAGTGTATCTAATCGAAGTCAGCATATTATGGACACTCATGTGTCTAATCGAAATCAGCATA
>CALMQQ010000182.1 GCA_937871845.1 uncultured bacterium | reverse complement strand
CATGTGATACCACAGGTGGAAGGAGCCTAGCAAAAGTCTTCTCGTCACTCATACCGATATTACCATCAACATCTGTCCACTTAACTCTATAGAAATATGAAGTTCCAGGAGTTAAGTTATTCAAAGTAATGTTGTGACTAATTACTTGGGCACTATTACTCACTTCCTCTTCAAAATATTTTCCGGACTCTAGTCCATATTCAATTTTCGAATCACTCACCCTATCTGTCACCCAGCTGATAAGTGCCTTTCTAGTAGTTACGGACAACACCTCGACTTCACTCGATAATAATGCAGCTTCAGTGAATTTACCAGTAGGAACACGACTAGCAGTTCCAGAACTTGCAGAACAATTATTAGCACTATCACATGCTTTTATACAGTAACTGTATAGAACTGGTTGAAGATCGGGATCAATATACGAAGTACTGTTGCTCGAACCTACTTTACTAAAAGAACTAAAATTGGAAAGACATGAAGCTTCACCCACTTTACGATAAATATTATAATAAGAGACACCAGCACCTATATTAGTTGGACTATTCCAAGAAATTACAAGTCTCCAATTTTCTGTAGACTTTATTGAGATATCAGATATGTCAGTATTTGTAGGTATACCAGGTGCACTACCTGAATATGTAAAAGTTATACTTGCGCCTGTTTCACTATAAGTTGCATAGTTAATATTTCCAGCTTCATCTTTTGCTACTACATATAAGGTGTTAACTCCAGGTTGAGTGGCATACGCATCAGATGGAAGTTCGGTTATACCAGGTTCTGTAAAAGTACAAGAATTTTCATCTGGAATTGTGTTAATTGTGTAACAATAACTAATTCCATTTGCTTGACCAGTGAAAGATGCAGGTTGATCCCAATCAAAAGCATAACTATTTTCTGTGTTATTGGAATTATTTACAGATAGATTGAGTACTTTTGATGGAGCAGAGGTATTAATTTTAATTAAACCAGTCGTTACATCTTGATCTGAAGTTACATTGCCTAAATTATCGACAGCTCTAATGTAGAAGAAATTAGTACCTTCTATTAATTGAGAATAATCATAATCAGGGCTTGTTGTATATGATCCGTCATTAACTAGAATGTCGTTTATGTCTTCTACGCCAGTATGCAAATCACCATACCATGTTCCCTCTGTTCCGATTTTATACTGTAAACCTGCAATCCCTGAATGAACATCTTCTGCGCTACCAGGTCCAGTTGAAGGCCAACTCACAGTAACGCTCTTCGAAGAAAGGAAATTAGTAGGCATTGAAACATAACTAGGTGGAGTTGGTAGAGTGTTGTCAAACTTGAATGAAAGTAAATCCTGGAAAGCTCCAATATTGTTCACATTGTCACTTTGATCAACAGCTTTTATCGAGAAATAATATTGCTTTCCAGAAGTTAAATTTAATCCATTTACTGATGACAAGTTGAATTCCTCACCTTCCACAATATATGGGCAAGATGAAGATACAACTCCATCATCCAAACCCTGAAGAATTCCTGCATTTGATTCTGGATCCAAAGAATGAGTTGAATCAGGTTCCGCTTCATCAACCGAAACACAATATCCTAAAATTCCACTCCCTCCATCATTGTCGACTCCTGGATTCCAAGTTATTGTAGGTAAAGAACTAATCCATTCCCCACTAGAAAAGTTAGATATCTCAATGTTTGTTGCATTTGTTGGAGGCCTAACAACATCAGCTAGTGTGAAAGCGAGCGAAACATCTTCAACTATTGGAGTTTGTGAAGCTGTTGCAACAAATTCAAACTTATATTGGATATATCTTGTTTTATTAGTTACACAACCTCCACTTATCATGCTCGATCCAGAAGGAATCGCTGAACACTCACTCCAGTTTTGTTCTGCGTCCAAGAGATCTGGTTGGTTTCCGCTACGGAATCTTAATTCAAGACTTGATGCTCCTAAGTTTGTATA
>CALMQQ010000181.1 GCA_937871845.1 uncultured bacterium | reverse complement strand
ATCAGTACAAAAGTGATAGCATTTGTGATTAAACTCAAAAATTCGAGTACGTCATCAGCACTAAAAGCCTGAAGTCCATATTTTTCAGAGATTTCTTCTCTGAATTTATTGACATCATCTTCGTTATTTAATTCAATGAATAGCTGGTCATAACCTATATCCTCTAAATATTCTTCCCCATTGATGAATCCGCCATTTTGTGCAAGCATCTCTGCTGCATCTCCAGTGGTAATAATCGCATCGGAACGATCAGAGCCCGAATCAATAACTCCAACTATCTTGTATCTATATTCCTTGTCGATTTGAGTTTTGGTTTTGTTCGAGAGCAATGCCGATGGTGCAACCTCTATAACCAAAGTCTGTCCCATGATTTCTTCATGACTGGTTTTGAAGAAACTGACGACATCCTCACTGACAAAGGCTTCCCCAGAATCCAAAACTGTTTTTTCTCCATCAAAACCAGTGAAATACCTAGAGTCTCCAGCAACATCCCAACCAAAAGGAAAACTTGGTGAGAAAGCTTTATCGTTACCATCAAGACGCAACTGCATACCATTTATCATAATTGCAGGAACGACTTTACTAACTCTACTATCTCTTTTACTAATGCTGAAGTCATTAATTCAGGTTCTTTCACCTCCTCTTCTTCGCCTTCTGCATCACCCATATCACCTGCAAAACTGAGGAAGTTAGTACTAGAAACTATTATCTCGTTTGGCGTAAATCTACTGGTGAATTCGTTTGTAATAACGTCTTTAAATCCATTCATTCCGAAAATTATCAAACTCAATAGTACAACAGCAATAGTAATACCCAAACTTGTGAGGAAAGTCCTTAATTTACTTCGAAATACTAGATTTAATGAATACTTTAACATTTATTTATTCCTAGATTTATCTAATTTACCGTCTTTCAAAAAGATTCGTCTTTTAGCACCTACAATTAACTCTGTATCATGCGTAACAATCAATAATGTCGTTTTCATCTCCCTATTAATCTCAAGCAACAAATCCATAATCTCCTTACCAGTCTTACTATCCAGATTCCCAGTTGGTTCATCCGCTAACAATATTTTCGGTTCAGCTATCAATGCTCTAGCTATTGCGACTCTTTGTGCTTGACCACCTGAAAGTTCTTTTGGTTTATGATTTTTCCTGTCGGTGAGGCTCACTCGATCTAATAAGTAGCTTACTTTATCTTGCATTGCTTTTTTTGCACTTCTATTTGCGAAATAGCTCGGAAGACCAATATTTTCGGCAACACTTAGAGCAGGGATGAGGTAAAATTGCTGAAAAATTGTTCCAACAATATTTCT
>CALMQQ010000180.1 GCA_937871845.1 uncultured bacterium | reverse complement strand
TTTCTTTTGATCCCAATTGAGCAATCGCCAACCTCTTCATACCTTCGCCACGACATTTTGCCGAAGTCCATTTCTTTGAATCATTCAACCTGATGGAAATGCTACGGACATTATCATTCACACAAATCGGATCGTCATCATATTCATCTATGATTTGTTTTTTAGTAGAGTTTTCTGTTGCTAGGACAATTACCGCCTCGACACATAAACTATTGCGGGAACCGGGAGTGTAGCCAAACATATCTGATGGCAATCCCTTTTGTTTGTCGATAATTTCAAGCACTTTGCGCGCGGCTTGTTTGTAATAATTCATGAGAAAATGCCCTTCCTGCCTATGGGAACCGTTCGGTCGTTCCTCATAGCATATATCAATAAATAGGGCAATAAGGATGATCGTCACACCTTGTCTTCGATTTGGAAACATGAAAATAAATGAAAACCTTTATTCAATTTATTGATGAAATGGCCGCACCACAAGAGAAACATCGTGGGATGATGTTCTATCACGGCACATCCGACGAAGAGACAGCCAAGAAAATTCTAGCCGATGGCAAGATCAAACCTCGCGATGAGCCACAAGGTAAAGGGCATCTCGCTCCGGTCGCAGGCAAAGCATATATCACACCACATCTTCATTATGCACAAATCTATGCGCAAGGTGGTGATGTCGCTGGCTCTGATCATCATAGAATTAAAGGCGAGCATGGCTATGTGTTCGGTGTTTCTGGAAAACATTTGCATGATATTCAACCGGATGAAGATTCCGTTGGCGAACATCTACATAAACAATTGCACAGCAAAGATTCAACTCATCTCACTCATCTCGCCAATAAACATCTAACCCCTAATACAATTCGTAAAGTGAAAGATGGTGAATACACAGCATGGGCCAGATCAGGCAAGAAACTACTCAAACATATGGATGATAGAGAGAAACACAATCTCATTGATCAAGGCGCTCATATCGCTCATACCGGAGAATTGCCAATCACTCATGCATGGAGAATTCATAAAGACAAGATCAAACATCTCAAACGAGATGGTTCGAATTTCTTCGACCATGCAGAAAAGATAAAATAATGAAAGTATATGAAAAGACACAAATTCCCGGCTTCCTAAAGGATACCCGGACCAATGCGATTATAAATACTCAGACCGATGAAATGGCGGCAATTCGCAAGGCACGACAAAAGAAACAAGAACAAGAATCATTGCGTGCTGAGGTTGATCGGCTTCGAAATAGCATGGAGAATATCGAAGAAAAATTAAACCTAATCCTAAAGGTAATCAATAAGTGACCACAAACCTTCCTGTCGTTAATGCCTCTGCAAACGCCGATACCTTTCAGAATTGGGTAAACAAAACCAATGATGCAATTCAGGCTCTCAATCAGAATGCTGTTACCGTTAATGATACGGCCAATGGCGCAATAGCTTCTGGTAATGCTCATATTGATGGCATCCTGAGTGTTTTGACTTTTAGATCGAATTCTATTGGTGGTGGAAATGTACAAAGCACCAGCAATCTTTCGATTGAATCCAATGTGGTTTTTTCCAATTCACAACATCGTTGGCAACTTGGTTTGCTGACTGCTAATGGCAGTTCGCTCACTCTTGGTTCGAACATTTCAATTTCAACCACAGAGATTCGTGTTGGTAACACGGCATCCAATATTGCGATGAATGGTACAACCATTGTGCTTTCAGGCAATCTCACTTTGAGAGGGTCAAGCTGGTCTATCGGCAACTCATCTGTGAATGCCTCTGCCAATTCATCGACTCTGGTTATTTCGAATGGTCAATTTCTATCCGTGACCGCAAATGTGGTCACAGCAAATCAATTTTCGGGCAATACAATTTCCTTTGAGAATGTCACGGCCAATGTTGCAACCATCACAACTGCCAATGTCGGAAATGTAAATGCAACCACACTCACAGGCAATGCGATCTCGGGCAACAATATCAGTGGAAGCAATGGCTCATTCGCCAATTTGAGTGCTTTGGTTCTTGGAGCCAATAGCATTACATCAAACAATTATTCAGGAAATGGTTCGGGATTATCAAATGTTCTGAAAGTGAATGCTGATCTTGGCGATGTTTCGAATACGGCAAATGCGCATCTCAATCTTGGTCTTGGTGGTATGGCGACCAAGGCCGAAGCAAATGTCTCGGAAATTGCCATCGGTACAGCAAACAAGGGAATGTCTGTCGATAAGGTGTGGGAAGCATCCAAGATGATTAATCTTGGAAATATTTCTGGTTCCTATCAGTTCGATGGAAATCTCGGAAGTAAATTCTATGCGACCGTGAATGGCAATCTTGTGGTTGATGTCAAGAACATGAAACAAGGACAATCAATTTTCATTGTTCTTATACAAGATGCTGTCGGGGGACGATCCATTTCTTGGAATGCGAAATTCCTTTGGCCAGATGGCGCTTCTCCGGTTATTCGCACAGTGGCAAACAATTATGCCTGTATCTATTCTGGAATATATGATCTTGGTGGTTACATGCTTGGAACAGGATGGAAAGTTAATCCATAATGTTTTTGTTTGCACCGCCCCTTATCGTGAGACCTTCCAGAATCATTCCGGGCGCAATCAACTATACATCACCGGGAACATATTCCCTCAAGATTCCCGATCATCATAATATCTATGCGGATGTCCGTGGAGCCGGAGCAGGTGGCGGTGGATGTGCTGCTTACAATGAAGGTGGTGGGTTTCCAATCGCAACCCCCGGTGCATCTGGTGCAAGTGGTGGCTATTCCTATTTCATCAATGGAATAATTGATTTAACTGGCGGTGGCGGCGGTGCTGGTGGTGGCGCTCCAAACCCAAGCGCAAATGGCTCGAATGGCGGTCATGGTGGTGGTTCAGGCGGGACAAGTAACATTACGGCTGGCGGGGCTGGTGGCGGCGGTCCTGGGGCTCTGAGATATACTTTCGATGGCAGTATAATCAATTATGGTGGAACGGGAGGTTATGGTGGGCGTGCCATTAGAACTTATGTCCGTGGCACTCTTCCAGTTGGAAAAACTGTTACGATTATAGTTGGTTCAGCAGGCGGTCCCGGAACCAATGGCTATCTTCAGTCACGTAACTATGCTTATGCAGCCTATCCGGGATGGGGCGGGCATGGAGCGGTCTATATTTCTTGGGATTAATTCAATCGTTTCGGATCATTAGCAATAAACTTGGTATCTTCATCATTTATGATTTCCACAATTTCATCAATTTTATCAGAACGGTCGGTTAGAATTTGGATATTCTGACCTTCATCGGTCTTTCCAATCGAAACCCATTTGATTTTTTCCTGATACTCACAATAGAAATTTTCATCATTCTCATCATCCTCATTTCCCCACACAACCACGCATGGCCCATCCTCCATAGAATCACCAACGAAAATACTATGAATGATTAGATCGCTTGGTTTTTCCAGATCATTTTCCAACAGATCATTCAATTCACGAATGATCTGTTCTTCGTGTTCGGGATGAGCCTCGGATTCCCAAACCAGATTAATTTTTCTCATTTCGTTTTTCCTTTGTTAGATAGTCTACATATCTCTGACACTCATGCTGTGTTCTTCTGGAACCAAACCATTTGTCATCGATAAAAATATCAAACCCCTGAATTTCTTTTTTCGTGCCATATGAGCTATATTCAATTTTCATGACACTTCTTCTCGTCTATTGTAATATTTCTTCGCAACATAAGACAACGCATCTTCCATTGATCCCTCAAACACAATGCGAATTCCATGATATCTCGTGAAAGATACCACAGCCTTGGTCAAATCTGTTGATAAATGAAATTGAGGGAATCCGTTCTTGGATAATGTATATTCCTGTATTCCGAAACGAAACTCACCATCATCGAAATAATTAGATGCTAGTGGCCTCATGTATTTTGTAAAATGACGAATTCCCTTTAGCGTTTGATCATAGGTTTTGGGATCATCATAATTCATCATCAGAGATAGCTTATATTGATTGGTTTCAGGAAAATAACCATCCATCCAAAAACCAAGTTTATAGATTTCATCTCGACAATGCCGATGCCATAATGAACCTTGCGTTGTCGCATCAAGTATTTCGGACCAAGACCATTCACCAGAATCAATTTTTATCTTTGCAATACGATCACTGACATCATCGATTTGATTAACAAGTTTTTCGATCATGGTTTCGACCGAATTTCGTTTTTCAATCAATTTATCATTGGTCTTGGTCAATTGCGCAAGAATGGATTGAAGTTCAAGCAAGTCTGTCATTTTTCCTACTCCGAAGAGTGTTGATAACGTGATCTATTGCCAAATTATAGGCTCGATCTTCCGGGGTATTGGTATCGTCAGTTAAGCGCTCTTCCTCGATAATTGCAATACATTCCTCGATAGCATCTTCGGCAAAGAGTTGGTTTTCGATACTCTTCATTATGATTCGGGAAATAAGGGCCGAATCACTATTGCCCGGATCAATTACCTGTGCCAGTGCATCGCGTTGTGCTTCAAGTTCCTTGATCTTTTCATCCTCGAATAAACGATTGAATTCTTTTTTCCATGTGTCCTGTTTATTAAGAGGATGCGAATCATCCCATGCACCAATTTCATGGTGTTCAAGAGACACAAGACCACCAAAAAAATCCATTCTGTCAAACAGACTGGTGATATTTTCCGATCCGATATTCTCGATATCGAGAACCATTATAGTGGCTTTATAGACTTTCATCGTTTTCACTTTCTCTTTGACGCTGGCGCTTTTTTTCTTTCTTCTTATCACGCCAGCTTTCATCGTGGCCAGCCATGATACAACCGATTGGTTGAATTTTGTCAATAATCTTGGTCAAGCCAAATTTTTCAATCTGTTTAGTAATTTGATCGGCATTCTTATATGCCTCGGGAAATTCTGAAATGTCATGCTTTCCTGAATAGGCCCGAACATCATATTTCTCTGTTATTTCTGCAATCATTTGTTTGGCGGAAATTCCTTTCTCGGCCAATCGCTTCCCAAAATCAGTTCGTGAAAAATTTCGTCCTGCACCATGAGGCGAAAACCCAAGGCTTGGAACAGAAAAATTCATTCCGTGATCGATATCTTCATGAACTTCCGCAATAAGAATTGGAGAAGCCATGTTCAATGGAATGAGCGTCTTTCCAACCATATCGGGCGCAAATCCCATATAGGCTGGTGTTGCGCCCTTGGCATGAGCGAAATAGGTCTTTCCTTTATATTCTCGCTTGAAGACAAAATTATGTTCATTCCAATAGCGATCTTTGTCTTTGGCTCCGATATCCTTTGCTACTGCATTATGAATGGCAAAATGATTGGCCTTGGTCCAACGACGAATTAATTGCAAGGCTTCCCAATAATTCTGCCCTTCCTCGGTATCATAAGGAATCCATAGATTATGCTTTTTGAGATATGGGGCATTCTGTCCGGTCATTTTCTGTGCCAGATCAACTCCCACATTATACAACATTGCGCCCGGCTTGCGCGAACCATGATGAGTTACAAGTGCAATTTGCCCGGTTGACTCAATACGGCCTACAAAAAAGAAATGATTGCCGTCGCCTTGTGTACCAAAATGTTTCTGTGCCACTCCACCTTTGTTTGAAAGATATGGATTGCGCTCAAACTCATCCAGCAAATCCGTGGATACCTGCATATCATGACTATAGGGGCGACCACCTTTGCCGAAATGAGAAAGGTTCATTCCGGCATCAAGCAATCGTTTCGGATCAGTATCAGAAGGAAACACAGTCATGGCCACCGAACAGCAAATATCTGCTGAATGCATACCCGGAATGATAGCGTTCTCGACCACCGCAACAGAACCAACAGGAATACCACCACCGCCTTGCGGACAGGCATCAGGCATCACGGAAATGGCGCGCACAACCGGAACTTGCGCGATCTCGGCAATGTTCTGTTTCACCTTGGCAAGATTATCAATTTCATAATCTGTTTCAGTATCAATATTGTAATGAACCGGCATACTTGATAGATTTTGTGGCGGATATATCTGAATAGGAGCCGGTTCAAATTTCTTTACTTCGGCAATTATTTCTGTTTCCGTAGCAGAGCGTGCGAGATTATTCGCCGCCGTAATAGCGTCCTTAAACCAAGCACCCGGCTTGAAACCCCATTCGATTAATGTATTGCCAGTTATTTTCATGTCCACAACCAAGTTCGAATTGACATCAGTCTCATTAACATTTTATTTTCGTCGTCTTCAATCTTTTGTTCGAGTTTATGAATTTGATCTATGACTTCCTGTTCTTCAGGAGTTCTTTCCCCAAACATATAGATTATAGTTTTGTTGGTGTTGTTGTTGTCTCTTGATGCTATTATTTTCTCTCGTGATGGTAATTGAGCATAAAGATATTCCAGATTGATAAGATCATTATTTCTTTCTTCCACCCACCAATCATATATCTCCATCATGGTCTTGTATTCATCGGAATCATTTAACTTTTCACTAGATTCCTTTTCAACAAATTCAACCAACAAAGACATACAGGCATGGAGAATTCTTTCATCCGTATCATGCCATCCCGGTTTGAGTTTTGTTCGGATAATATGATGCTGATGCTTTCGGACAAACCGACATTGGAAATACCAAAACAAATCTTTAAGCATCAGTGTCCTCTTCTCGTTCAAAACATTTTTTTGGTGCAAACTTTACCCAATCGGTTTCGCCGGTCGTGAGGTAATGACGAAGAGCCTTGGCGGCTTGTTTTGGCGTAATACGATGCCAATTGTTTAACATGTAGGGATAGAACAAATTTTCCAATTGATCGGGCACCACGCTAAAATTAACACCAGATAATGCCTCGGCGGTCCCACCAATACAACAAACAGTCCCACATTCCTGTTCGCCGCTATTCCAAAAGGCCATATTGAAACGCTTGGGTATTGTTGGTGGATACAAATTATGATGAGACACCAAACCACTTTCCATCCCACCATGTTCATTTTTGATGAATTTATGATGCTTGAGTTTGTTGTTCTCAAGATAATAAAGAGTCTTGATTAGAGCTTCCCATTGTTCAAAGGAAATTCCAAGTTCATTATCAGTCTTGAATTCGCATTTTTGATTAGTCATTGATAATAGTTCCTCGATAAGCAGGCATCGCAACTTGTTTCATTGCATGATTCCAATTGGAATCGCCTGTTGTCAAATAATTGTACAGGGCATTGGTGGCTGCGATCATGCTGATATCATTATAGCTATCTTTAAATGGTGGATAGAATAATGTTCCTAATGAATCACTATTTCCATTTCTACTAGTATAATTGAATTTGAAATCTTCATTGCCTTGTTTTCTCATCAGCATCTCGGCGGTTCCGCCAATGCAACAAACAGTTCCACACAAATTCCAATGCGCCATATTGAAAAAAGGCTTTAAATCTTTTTCATAGATACGGCCGTAAAAATCATCTGTAGTTATATATTCTGATTGTTCGTTGACAAGATGATGATAGGCACGAATTAATGCCTCACGTTCTTGTTCCGTGATATGCAATTCAGAAGCAGACAAGAAGGGACAATCAGTTTCGATCATTTTCACAGTCCTTCGCTTTCGAGATAATCAGCAAACTCATGCAACTTTTTCTTAAATTGAACAGGGTCTTTATGATAATCGATATTCATTGATCTTGATTTGACTCCATGCCGAAAATTTTCATCGGTTTTATATCGTGCTAGTGCTTCAGGAAATTCTTGAAGTCCTATAAGGAATATTCCTGTACGAAACCAATTCAATGCTCGCAATTTGTTTTGTGTTTTCTCATCAAACATATGTGGCAATATCCATTGATCAGCAAAGTTTCCTGCTGCGGATATCACCGATCCAGCCATACACACTGCACAGGTTGCATTGGGTTTGTTCTGCGCTTTTCGCAATTGTTCTTTTGATGATTTTGGAAAGGGAGTATGCCACTCATTCATATCAATGATGAGATTAGAACATCCCTCGACCATTTCCATATCGGCCAATGCCTGACGAATAACTTCGCTTGGTTTATCCGAAAGTTTCGGTGTGGCAACATCAGTCATTTTCTATTCCCCTCTTATTTGAACGAGTTCTTTCAAACGCCGGTCAAACGATTCGTTCGACGGCGTGATGAAATCCCAACCAGATACCAAGAGATAATTCAGCTTTTGGAAGGCGTTGAGTTCGTCATAACTGGCAACTGCATTTGGCCCAAATGCCCGGAGTGTTACTTGCACACTAAGAACTCGGGTCTTGACCATCTTTTCAACAGATGGAATATACTTGACAAGCAGATTCCAACGACGTTCATGCTCTGGTGTGCATCCGTCGTCTTCTTCAACGACATTTGCGGTTTCCTCATAGAGCTTGATCTGATTGAGTTTGGCTTCAACCTCAGTTCCGTTGCTGAGTTCAATGAAAACATAGTTTCCATCAAGTTCAACAATATGTCCAACCCAATTCTTTGGGATGAAAGTAACCTTATCACCAACCTTGGGCTTGTTCTTTGTCAATTTTCTATTCCTCTTATTTGAATATAATCATCAACCAATTGATTGAATGCTGTTTGTGTTGTTGCAATAGTTTCGGATCGCGTGGTGATGATATCGGAAATTTTCTTGATCTTGATAAACCACGATCCATCAACCAAGGTCGCGCTGCCATTAAACCCGCGATATTTCACCATTTCAATTACGGGCTGATTCAATTCCATAACCTCCCAATCATGATTCCTTAAATCATGATTTCTTGATCTCGCGGCCTTTTTGTTGTGTTGTGCGCAAAACTCTATGGCATCCTCTTCCTTGAGGAATGGACCATAGGCTCGCCAAGGCTCAACAAAATAGGTTTCGATCACGATCCACATATCAGATTCCTAATAAAAAAGGATGGCGCATTTTATCATGCACCATCCTTTTTTTCAAGGTCACAGGAGAACAAAGTGATTTATGCAGCGGCCTTGATCTGCTCTCGGCGCGATTCGATATGCACCTTTGCTCGATCTATCCATTCCTGCAACCCATCGAAAACCTGTTCGAGAAATGGACCGAATGTCATAAAATCATCAAAGAAATTCTTTGAGACATTGCGAACATTCGGTTCAATATCGGCAAATTCCCGACCACGCAGAAAGGCATATTGAGCCTGACTTACACGATTATAATAGGAGCCGAAGCGACAATCATGATAAATTTCCTGATTGTGCTGCATCAGTTTTTCACGCAGAATTGTGTTGCGGGAATGTTCAAGCTTCTTGGTCCAACGCCGCAACTGTTCTTCGGTATATTCCTTGTTCCCTTCCAGATGCAATGAATTGTTGCGGGATGCATCAAGGCGAGCGGCCTTCTTGATAAAAAAATCAACTCGCTCACGGGCATCGGAATGAAACTCGATTACTTTCTTGTTCTTGCGAATGTTGCTTCGCAAGGTCTTGATTTCCAGTGCCTCCATTTTGATTTGTTCTTTCATCACGGCAATTTCAAAAGCATATTTCATCTTATTTCCCTTCACTCTCTATATGGCCTTATTTCCCAAGTTACACCATTTGGAACACGATTCAAGCGAATTATCACCGGCACTTCGCCAAGGGGTTTGTTCTCCAAGAAATATTTGACTCGGGAACGACACAGGGCCGAATCACCATCATTGATCATTCGATAGGGCACAATTTCATTCATTTCAACCGAAAGCTTTTCATTATTCTTTTTGAATTTTTCTTCGGCCTCTTCCATGGTCTTGCTCCCCAACAAAGTGAACATGCCGAAAATATCAACATATGCCTTGAGGGCTGGACTCATGTCTTCATCAATGGAGAGTAGAAATTTGAAACGATCATCATTGATCGTTTTTCTCAGGCGTTCCTGAGTATATTCATTGGTGCAATCCAGCAAATTCTTTGGTGTCGGTATCATGCGTTCAACTGCATTGATCCGTTCACTCACTGATGCGGCTGCGGTTTCCAACACTGGAAACTGATTGACGATTTGCTGAGGAATGCCGGTTGTCATAAGCATAAATGTGCCGCCGATGACAATGATTGTCCAAAAAATAATCTTTGCTAAATTCCACATGACCAAAACTCCGCATAAAAACGGGAGTGGTCTTATATTACATTTTCAACAATATGTCAAACTATATAATAGAGTCTTGTCATAACTAATCTGCCTTCCATATATTACAATCATTTATTGCCGAAGACATATTCAAGGATATTTCGTTTTTGAAGACATCTATATATTGATTGTTTTCAATTCTTATTTCATTGGCCAATGTGATTGTATCTTCATAGATATCAACCACCATCATCGGAGTTTCAATTGGCATGGCCTTCAAGAAATAGGCCAATTGTTCCGGTTTATCTTTCAAAGCACTCATAAGTTGATCGTAAATGACGACCGAAATATGAACATGATCTCCAATTTTAAAATTGGCAGGTTTGTGGCGACGTTTGTTTGCGTTGTATGTTTTGATTATATGATACATTAATAACAGGATTGAACAGATATATGCACCAAGTATTACATCACCGATGTTATTCATATCCCGAATCTCGCACTGTTCGAACCATTAGCAATCGCCTTGCGCCGACGATTAGCAGCACGAGCCTTGATTGCTTGTGGACTCTGCAACTCAATAATCTTCTCATACAATTCAGGAAGATCATTGGTTGTATAAATCTTGGAAACAGGAATTTCGACAATTTCTGTTCGAGTAAATTTTTCCAGACGATTAATAATTTTGATAGGAGAGAAATAAGGAAAATTGAGAATGTTCATTTCTCTTATACATGAGATGATTGCATCGATATTTGCCTTTTGGTTGAAGGCACAATTCAACACAATTGACGAAATCCCAACTCCCCGTTCTTTATGAACAAAACGAATGCGTGTTTGTGGATATCGATATTTCGTAGTCCAATCCAAATCTTGATCTTGTGAATAAATTGGAGAATGGGTAGGTGAAGGATAGCCGGTTCCTCGGGCCTGAAACGTCCATCCATTATTAAGCAGATCGGCAATTGTTGTGGTCATGCCAAGACATTCAACTCCTATCGAAGTGAAATTTCTATCACAATAACTCAAATCAAGAGTTTCATATGATCCCGACATGACCACACTTCCTTATCGAATGTTCTTTTTCTTTTCGAGAATTTCATCGATCTTAAAGACAAGATCGCTGATTTCATCATCAAGCTGCGCCACAGTTTCACGGGCCTTTTCACGCAGCGGAACCTTTTCTTCCAACTGCTTGCGCAACTTGCCGATTTCGCCAGTCAAATTCTTGTCTTCAATCTGACGCAACAGATCGCTACCAGACTTCGGTGCTTTCTGATTATTCTGATTCTGATTATTCTGATCTTCCGACATGTGGGTTTCTCTCTTTTGAAAAATAATCCCGGCTCGTGTTCTATTAGCCCTAAATTTATGAAGGTGGCGAGCGTCACACACATAGAACACTATGAAAGGCTACATCCGGTTCACCCCAAGGAAGCCACCAGAGAACAGCGTTAAGCCGCCTTGCGAAAACTGTCGAACATCATCGCCGCGTTGTTCAACTCAGTCTTGCCCTTGGCAGTGATCTCATAATATAGCTTGGCCTTGCCTCCACGTTCGGGCGTGGGCTTTCCAAGCTTGGCTTTGATATAACCATTTTCACGCAACTTGCGCAACTGCATATAGACAGCAGCGCGTGAAATCGAAACATTCCGATTCTCAAGTTCTTCGGAAATTGCTGCGCATGATTTAAATCCCTGCGCAATTACCATCATGGTAATGTGACTGGTAAAATTCTTCATTTCGAATCCTTTTCATATTTCTTAACAAGGCCCATGATCATTCCCGCCATCATATAGCGAGTATTTTCATCGATGCCATTTTCTGGGATCATATCCATGATACTCCAAACCTCGTCAAGTAACAAATTGCCTTGGCCGGGACGGTACATAGATGGATAATCTTCTCTATTCACGGACATTTATTTCAACCGTTTGGCAGTTTCGCGCAAAAGATCACGCAAATTTTCCAATTCACTTTCTTGCATAAACCACAACCGTTGAACAATGCCCATGAACAATGCAGCTACAGCGACAATTCCGGCACTGACAAGAAACCATTCAAGTATCGTATCAGATATCAAAAGAGCAAATATCGCTGCAAACCAATGCGCCACACAGTAGGGACAATTGATCAACTCGCCAATCATAAATGGCAAATCAATCATTTTGTGGCGAATTGTTTTTGTGAGATGGGATCGTGTCAAGGTTATCGACACAATCCCCACTACAAGACTCAGATAGAAAATTGATACAAGATCAATCCTCAATCCAAATCCTAATTCCACAACAAGCAACTTCATAATGGCCCTTCGACTTTTGTGCGGTGGCCTCATCGATCCGGCTTAATAAATCATCTGCTTTGTTGGCCGCATTTGCCAAATCAGAATCTCCGGTCGATTCCTTGACCTTCTGATTGTTGGAAGCTTCGTCGTCAGTATGTGATTTTCGAATTTGCATGTTTATTCACCTGTTCTTGTGCAATCGTTGTATTGACTGCCCACACAATATCATTTGTTCCAATTCCGGTTTTGGTCTTGGCTGACAAATCGCGACGAATAGCCGATACAGCGGCCTTCTCCACGATGCCTTCCAACAATGCGCCGGAATAGGGCAACCACGACACGGTAGCATCGTAGATTTTCGAAACAACCATGTCAATAAGACCCGCCGCCGTGAATTTGGTATCGACGGGCTTATTCTTGAAATGGATTCCAAGAATGTCCTTGGCCATTTCCGCATTGGGACGGCCCACCTTCACCTTGAAATCAATTCGACCATCGCGAAGAATTGCTGAATCAAGTTGATCTTCTCGATTGGTTGCAAGAATAACAATCGCGCTGCTTTCTTCCATGCCGTTCATTTCAGCAAGGAAGGCCGGGACGATTGTTTTCTCCATACCGAAATGATGACCGCCGCGATGACCAAGAATAGCCTCGGCTTCATCGATAAAGATCACTGCGGGTTTGCCAGTTCGTGTTTTATATTCCTTGGCCTGCGCAAAGATGTTTCGCACATTGGCCTCGGCAACACCAACATAGGGATCAAGCACTTCCGGCCCCTTGAGTGACAAGAAACCACCATTGGCTCCAATGGAAGTCGCCGTGGCCTTGGCCAGCAAGGTTTTGCCGCAACCCGGTTCACCAAACAACAGAATGCCCGATGTGGGTTTCTTGTTATAGAATGCGAAAATTTCGGGATGCTGATGAGGAAGTTCGATTGCTTCGCGCAATAGCCGCTTGGCCTCTTCCTGCCCACCAACATCCTCCCATGTCACGGGTTTTACTTCCGCAACATGTCGGGGCTTTTCGGCCTTGCAAATTCTCTCGACCACCACCGAATTGGTGAAATCAAGCAGAACCGTATCACCCTTTTCCAGATCAGAAAAACATCCCTTGGAAACGAGATTCAAATGACCATTGCGATTGATTTCGATACAATCATCGCGAACATTTGCCACGACATTCGTATCACCAATCTTCGGATGCACCACGACATCGATGATTTGCTGTGTCTCGGGATGCAGAATAAGTCCCGTGCCCACCGGATAGTTGTCATTGCGCGGAACAAGAAACATACCGCCCGTGGCAGTCTTGATCATCATCTTATCACCAAGATGCTGAATCACGATGCCATAACCAAGCGCCGCCTTGGACAGCCGGTCGAAAATTTCCTTGTATTCGGACAAAGCCTCGCGAGCTTCCTTCAGCAACTCGGCATCATTCTTTGACATATTATGATTCTTTCTGGTTATGAATTATCAATGAATTGATACAGTATGCGTGGATGGATCGCAAGCCTTCCACGGAACCGCTGCCATATCGATTTTCCGATTATCATCGGACAAAATTTCTTCGGCTTTTGTGATAGCCTCTTCCTTGTTTTTATAGAGTATGGTGCGAATTTCGTGATTTTCAGAAAAGGTCAAAACATAATGACCGAATTCCTTTAATTCATCTATCTTGAAGATAGCAAGAAATGAAAAACCTTCGGCATCAATCGCCAAGGAAACCTCGGAACAAGGAACAGAAGTAATTTTCTTCATATTTTCCTTGCCAGAAATCTCGATCCATTGATATTTCATGACAACATTTCCTTGTTATAGACTTCCCAAGTTGTGGCTCGATCCAGAAGATTGGAACCACCATCTTTCTGTTTGTCCCAAACCTCCAACAAAGAGTCATTCGTTGGAAAGCCAATCGCGAAATGTTCCGTGCAGATATCTTCCAATGTGACTTGACGCTCGTTCTGGCGATAATATGCGGCTACCAGTGCAGCGGCATACAATATCGCAATTCCCGGTCGATCTGCGATATTTCCGAAATACATAATAGCCGAATCATCAGCAACATGACCAAAGCCATGTTCCTTCAGACGATTCTTGATGATCATCGCCGCTGTATTGAGAACCGGCTTCTCATCTGCCCTCGATGCAATCAATGCTGCCATAATGGCAACCATCGCATAATCGGATAGCCGTTCCTGCTTGGCATTCAAAACCATATTTCCAATATCAATCACATTCATGATTTGTTTCTTTCGATGAGTGCCATGGCAATATGAGTGCAGACTTTCATAGCCTGATCAAAATATTGCTTGTTGTCAATATTGTCATCTTCGGATGGAATCACATAGTCGGAAGACCAGATCAAGTCACCAAGAGTATCCCCATCTGTCAATGGCAAGTCATAGAGAAATTCGGCTAATTGTTCAATTTCTTTGTCATTTACGCTCATACCAAGCCTCTCAGGGGATCACTGGTGCGTTATTTGGAGAGTGGAGCTATAGGGGTAGCTCCCCAAAGATAGCTCATCAGCGGCCTTCTATAGCCGATTCTACATCATTTCACAACATGCAGATATTTGACTGGATCAAGTTTCTTATAAGATATTGTTTTTGCGGCATGAAATGTTGGAACCACAATTTGGGCTGGCCAATTGGTTCCGTTGCGCGCAAACCAGCCTTGAACAATCGCACCGGACAAATAATATTCGCCCGCTCGTGCCGGTCGATAATCGACCTTTCGATAATAACAAAGCCCAAGACCTTCAAATATAACCGGCTCGTGTTCCATCATTCCTCCATTGCATATTTCTTGGCATATTCAATGCCGCGTTTCGACAATGCAAATTTCCAATTGGTCTGTGCCGACCAACGCCCACATTCCTTTAAAACAATACTGTTGAAGGTATCAACATATGAAGGGGAAACGAATTGATTGTTGTTTTCCAGAAGAAACCGAAGATTCTTTTTGTCGGTCTTGGAAGGCATTCCGACAAGTTGCATGATATCGACCTTGTATCTCCAATCGAACGGCAGTTCTTTCAGATTGCCAAATTTTTTGATTCGATCCATCGTATCTTGAACCCGCCCTTCCTCTTCATGACGCGGACATTCCGAACCAAATTCATTGATGCACTTCGGTCGCAAAACACCCATACCACATTCCGAACATTTCGGTTGATTATGTTCGATGAGGATTAATGCACGAGCGGCCATTTCTTGAACAGGATCAAGAACGATTATTTCATCTTCTTTCATTTCCAATACCTCAAACTATTCCACAGGCAGAAGTACATAAAATCTCTTTTGCAAATCTTCGGATGCCTCATAATTGAGGTTAAGGCCGAACTTATTCGACCATTCCAGCACGATTGTTTGGGCTTCGATCATGCGTTTGCCATTCGCAATTGCCTCGGCATCAGTAGATGTGTGGCGCGAGGCGAGATAGGAGAGGATGGCGGCGGCTTTGGCGCGAGCGCGATCCTTCGAGAGACTGGGCTGCGTGCTTAGGAAAGCGCCACGAAAAGCATTCGGATCGATAATCCGCGCGATTGCCTCGGCATCAGATGTGTTTGTCATCGATATACCTCAAAGGGGAAGAAAGCCGCTTAAGCGGCTTCCTCCATTTCTTCCTGTTCATCAGCCAGTGCCTTGCCACGAAGATAATCAGCGGCCTTCTGTGCCTGACTCGTTATTGAGAAGATCGCCTTCTTGTCGCTCTTGAGCACCTTGATCCAACTTGCGAGATAGGAAGCCGAACGGTTTTCCTTATTGAAACCAAACTCGGCACACAGGAAGGCCGAAGTCAATTCCGCAACCAATTCTTCCATCGCATAAGAATCAGTTCCAAACCGGCCAGACATGTTCCGATCAAGGCGGTTCTTATGGCCAGTCCAATGCGCCAACTCATGGAAGGTTGTGGCATAGTAGGATTCGGCATCATTGAAAGCCTTGAAGGACGGCGTGGTGATGAAGTCCTTCGAAGGAACATACATCGGAGCACCCTTGCCTTCACGGAAATCCGCACCAGTGCTCTTGACAAATTCATCGGCCAGTGAATTGCGCTCATCCTTGTTTCGCGCCGGGACCGGCTTGCCATTGATCACATTGTCGGGCAGTTCTTCACACTGTTCCACATTGAACACCGTGAAACCACGAATCAGAGGAATGGTCTTTTCTTCCTGAGTGGCCTTGTCCTTGATCTTGAGCGGCTTGTAGAGGATCACGGTTTCACCACGCTCGCCCTTGCGAACATGACCACCAGCGGCGCGAGCCTGATTGTAAGTAAGATAACGCGGCTGAGAATATCCCTTGGAACCAGAAATCCAGTAGAGCAGAACGTTGATTCCCGAATAGGGTCGGTTTGAAATCGCATTCATCGGGATACCATCGCCGGGAATACTGGCCCATTCCTTGGCCCACGGCACCGTGCCAGCCTCAAGCAAAGCAATGATGCGGTCGGTAACTTCCTGATACATATCGCGCTTCATGGCAAACCTCGTGTTTTCAATATGGCCATTATATCAAAAAAGAGGAACTTGTCAAGTCGATTTCATAAAAAAATCGGCCCGAAAGCCGATTTATAATCATTCCAAAGGAATTTCGTTTTTGCTGATGTATTTCGGCCAGCGTTCTTGGGTTTTGTGCAAACTATCAATAATCCTCTTCCGAACATCAGGAGTCTTGATTTTTGACAAAAAGGTTTTCCATCGGGTAAAGGAATCAATATCCCTTTCCCATCGATGCTGATCGAAATTTTGCAAAAAACTCATTCGGCTTGCTCCTGAATTTTGAGCGCTTCCTGTTCAACCACATTATAAAGGTGATCTAACGCCCGAAAACGAGCATAATAGATATCCAGATCATTCTTGTATCGATCCGGTTCACCAATATAATCACGCCCATGAGGGCGCAATTCGGCCAATGTTTTCATGGCATCCATGAGTTTTTTGCGAAACTCCATCCGCAAACGAATATGTTCATTGGCGGTCATGCCGTTCAGATTGATCTGAGGATTGATATATTCAATCATTTTCTTCTCGAATGTCACCATGTTTGAGTCCTCAGTTAGGAAACACCAAGGCATTCCTGCTTAGGAATGAAAGAACCTAAGACAACCCTCGTTCCATCCTCTTTGATATCGAGAACGGTGATGCGGTTGAGAATATAATCCGAACTCACCTTGAAATCCGCGAGAGCATCATAGATGTTCTTGTGTTCTGCTCCGATGAATTTCAAGTCTTCATAAGGGAGACCTGTGTCATCATCAAATTCGACACGTCCAGCTTCATTGACGAAAACTATCATAGCATTCTCCTACAATGCTCAATGATGCTCCAAATCATCTGCGCCCCACACAAACCGGGCAGCACGATCCTCTGAAATTTCGGTGAATCGCTCATTCCTCCGGCAATAGAACTTGGCATCGGTCAAGGTCGGGAAAGTATAGGCCAGAAATTCGCCATCAGGTTTCTGTACCTTCCAAATCTTTGGCGTTTGGCGATGGATAACAAATCCATACTGTTGATATTTCTTAATCATCATGTCTCCATTATATCATAAAAAGGGAACTTGTCAATCCATATTACGAATAAACAAGCTCGATAACAAAAACCCAAGACTTTCGATTGGGCGAATATGTCACCCTCTTGTTGGGCATCTTGTGAAAAAGTCTGAGACAAGCCAATTCACTACCAAAGAAATACAAAGTGCCGCCAATATATTCGACCACCAGCGGCTCTTTGGCAATCGCTTCATATTCCTTTTTGACTCGTTCGATCTTTTCTTCGGTCATCATGATCATAATCCCCTCAGTTGATGGAAATGATTATAATCGATTCGGTTCCGTTTGTCAAATCAAAAAAGGAAAAAAGGTTCCCGACAATCGGGAACCTTTTTGTTGTTGTTACCACTGCGCGGGCAGCTTCTCGATGATGTAGCTCGAATGGTTGTTGATTTTCTGAGAGTACATCTGCACGCCGGGAGTATTGGCGATGCGAGAAATGTAGTGGCGAACCGTGTTGTCCACGATATCGAAATGCTGGCAGATTTCACGACGCGGAACCCACTTGTTCAGCAGAAACTCAGCAATCTTCCGCTTGATGGTCTGGCCATTGCCGGGACGACGACCGCGCCGAACCGCATTCTTGACCTTGGCGACATTGACGGTATTCGCCTTCTTGTCGGCCTTGGCCTTGGCCACATCAGCCGCCTTCACCTTTTCGAGCTTTTCGGCAGCGGCCTTGGCCTTCTTGTTGGCGCGATAGCGACGATCACGCTCGGCCTTGAGAGCCTTGGCACGGGCCTTCTTGGCATCCAGATCAGCCTTGGCCTTGAGAGCCTTCACAACCTCAACATTTTCAATGTTTTCCATGACGAAATCTCCGGTTTGTATGTGGGGACCATCCCCTCTCGAATTCAACAAGAACACTATAATCTAATCTTTGAGAGATTGCAACCTCTTTTTTCAAAAAAGTTCCTAAATAATTCTATGAGCGAACCTCTGAGAGATGATCCTGAATATATCAAATGGTTTCATACCTATTGGCGACCTGCCATGGGCTGGTCCTATATGGTTGTCTGTTTGTTCGATTTCATGGTTGCTCCAATTCTTTTAGGGATTTACTCCTATATCACCGGCCAATATCATCCATGGGAACCTCTGACGATTCGCGGCGGCGGAATCTATCATCTTGCGATGGGTGCTATTGTTGGCGTTACGGTTTGGACTCGCGGTAGAGAAAAACTGCGATATATGGATAATGATGATTATCAACCACCACCGCCTCGAAAACCTCGTGATGGAGAAGAATAATGGACCTACCGATGTTCTCCTATACTGCCTATGTGTTTTTTATTATCGCATCTGTTCATATAAATAATCAGAGAGGAAAGGTTTCTCTCTTCTAATAGGAGGATCATCCAATGGAGTGGGTTTTTGGTGCCGTTCTTGTCGCGGCAGTAGTCTACTTGGTTTATCGTCATTATACTAAAAAGAATGATAACGATCTGACATTCGGAGGCTAATTTAGTTTGAGCAATCGTCTCACTCTTATCGAAAGGCGGTGATCCATTATCTCGCCGGAGGCGATAAACTAAATAGAAAAAAAGAAAGATATCCCTTCGGTGTAACTTGGGCCTTCGATAAATAAATCGAAGGCCCCTTTTTTTGGAGAAACACAATGGCGCTGCCTACCTCTCGTGCAAAATTCAAAGAATTCATTCTCCAGAATCTTGGTAAAGGTGTCATTCGTATTGAGGTATCCGATCAACAAGTCGAAAATCAAATTGATTTTGCTCTTGCCAAATTTCAAGATTATCACTTCGATGGTTCGCAAGAGATGTATTACAAATATGAAATTACTGCGCAAGATATCCAGAATGGTTATGTTGAAATGCCAGCGGATACTTTGGGAGCGGTGGATATTTTTGATTTGTCTTCAACATTGATGGGTAGTGGCATCTGGAACGCACAATATCAATGGGTGCTGTCTAATGTGCCAAATTGGTCAAGTCTCGGGCTTGCCGATTATTGGATGACCATGATGCATTTGCAGAACATTCAATACATTCTTGTCGGCAAACAACCAATCAGACACAACCGCTATGAAAATAAACTCTATGTCGATATGGACTGGAGTCGAGTAGTGCCAGGAAATTATCTAATGATTCGATATTACAAGATCATCAATCCTGAATCGAATCCACGCATTTGGACAGATCAATGGCTAATCAAATATGCCACGGCCTTGGTCAAACGACAATGGGGCAACAATCTCAAGAAATATCCCGGAACTCCACTGGTGGGCGGGGTTACTCTCAGCGGCCAACAAATCTATGATGAGGCGGTAGAGGAAATAGATGAATTGGACAAGACTTTAATCAATTCCTATAGCATCCCAATTATGGATATGATAGGCTGAAGGGGTATACTTTTACACTAAATAACTCCGTAGCAATCAGTTACGGAGTTATTTTTTATGCCTAGAGAATGTCCCGGTCAAGGATGGGAATTAGAACTCCACTTTTCTCGGAAATTCAAGATCAACTGACATTCTTGTTTTTGTATTTTTTATACTTAAGCTTGTTTTGTTTTGGATTGTCAGGCAGCGGCGGCAGTTTGATTTCTGGTTTGTTCATTGTTGTTGTTCCTTAATGCGGCGGCGCAGATCAGAAATCTCTTTCTGATATTCAGCACAACGGTGGTAGGCCATCGCAACGTCGTTCTGTATTGACGCTGCAATAACGCCGGTTTCATAGCCACGCCCTGATAAGAAAAAGGCGCTCTTTTCCTCGTCAGTTTTGAGGTCGCAGAATAGTTTCGTCATTTCGATCCTCGGAGGTGGCGGAAGAGGTGAGATTCGAACTCACGGTAGACTCTCGCCTACGACGGTTTTCAAGACCGCTGCCTTAAACCACTCGGCCACTCTTCCAGTTTTTATTTAGAGACCATGTCTTTCCAGATGATCGGCAAAGGTTCTAAGATCGTTTTTGAATTGTACCGGATTAATATGATATGACGATAGTTCTAATGGGAAACCTTCCAATACTTCATTAATCTTAGGAGTTGGGATTCCAAAAGAAAACATTGCTTTTTCGTAATCGCCTTTACGCAAAAAATCAAAGGCAAGCAATTTACGGAAGGTTATTTCATTATCATCCTCAAAAAAATCATATGGATTAATAATTCTTCGGGCATCATTGCCCGCTGCGGATATCACTGATCCAGCCAGACACACATAACATGGACCATTTTCCATCCTCATCGAATGCCAGTATTCCATATTAACACGAAGATTATCACATGCCTCGGCTTTTTCCAGATCATCCAAAGCCTGCCGAATAGCAATACTCATCGTGTCAGAAATGTTCGGAGCAACAAGTTCACCAAGCGGTGGATCGAATTCAATCATTGTCTTACCTCATAATGTATTCATGACCATTTTCATTGCGGCGACGGCCTGTTGCCGGATGTCGATGCCATCCCTTTGGTTCATCAATTCCATTCCATTCTTCCAAGGCTTTCTTGGCATCCTCATGAGAATGATAGCACCAACGATTGTCATAGCCCGTCATATCGCCTACCCGACCGACAATAATAGCGGCAGTGAACATCAAATCCAAAACCGCTGCATATCGCTCAAGATCAAATAGGCGAATTTCGGTATAACCTTGTTTCTTGAGGAACATCAAAAATTCTGCATGTGTCATATCAGAATAACCGGAGGATCGATGTGGAATTTATGACAAACCAAATCAAGATGTTTCAGAGTCAGGCCCGTATCGGGATCAATATAGATCACACGATGATGAAATGTCACATCATCAAGAACAATCCATTCTTCATCATTTATCGATCCGTGATCGGCCAACCATAGCCTGATGCTGGCCAGCCTATCATAGGCCGGAAATTGTGTTTTGGGAACGGCATGAAAGGACTCATGAGGAACACCATTCCGAATCAATGCATCCACGATATCTTCTGTTTGATTATCATAGGGCTTGTTGTGGGTAGTGTTCATCACAATTTTTGCATTGGTTGTTTTGATGATTTTATTGAGAACAGCAATTGTTGTAACAGGAAACAATCTTTTGATTGAAGCGAGTGGATCAACCAAGAACATCGAATTTGGAATCAACGGCCCATCAACATCAAGAAAAATGATTCTATCCGTACTTTTTGCGGACATCGCGTTGTTCCTTGGTTAGACCATCATATACATCCATATCCGATTTACATCCTTTTTCAAATTCGGCTATAGAAATGAATTCTTCGTCGTTGCTGCGGCTATCGAATGGATTGAACATCCATCCGGTCGGCGGATCAGGTAGAGGCGGGAGCCTGCGGTTGATTTTATATCGTCTCAGTAATTTGTCCATGAAAAAACCCCTCCACTTTGGTAGAGGGGTTTCTTGTAGCAAGTGCTACAGACAAAATCAATGGCATTATATATACAGATATATGTTTGATGATATATCTACATTTTACTCTCCATTATGCCTGTTAGAGTCTAGGGTTTCGTTTTTTCTATATGCCGATCATGACTAAAACGCCCTACTTCTACATTTTACCCTCCATAGTCACCATCATTGGAAGAACGTATATTGTTCTTATACCAAATCAGGGAACCTATGTCAAGAGATCAAATTTTCGGCAACCTCATGCCATCTTGGCGTACCTTTCGTGAGATAGTTCCTGATTGCAGCACCGGCTTGTTCCACTGTGATATCTTCCCATTTGGGGATTGGAATCATATGAGGCATGAACAAATCATGCAAACCATAACTACAATCATCAAACAAAGACTGGTTGCCCATGATATGAGCCGCTGTTCCGGCAATACAACATACCGTTCCGCATGATTCATGATCAACCGAAAAAAATCGCAAATTGAATTTAACGTTTGGATTGTCGATATGTTGCCAATTGCCATAAGTGTCTCGCCAACCATCCTCTTGAAAATTTTCTACCCATTTTGGCGACGGAACAAAATACTCAATTTTGTTGTTCTCGAATAGATAGAGAGTCTTGACCAGACCCTCCCATTTCTCTTGGGAAATACGCAATTCATCAGCGGAGAGAAAAGGACAATCATCCATAACAAAAAACCTTCCCTAAAAGAAAGCTCCCGTTTTTTACATCGGGAGCTAATTAATCAATCTCTGCGAATCAAAGACGAGAACATAACCGCACAGTCCTCAACCTCATCACGATCATATTCGTTGATGTCGCGAATCACATCCTCATCAGAGCCAAAAAAAGTTTGGATCGTTTCGGCTTCTTTCTTTTTCGTGGTGATGATAGCTTCATTGTTGCCGACATAGACGATATATTTCATTATAATCCCCTTTCACAAAAAGGCCCGGTTGCAGGAAATACAACCGGGCCTCCGTGGTATCGGTTCTGGTGGATATCCAGACCACACCCTTCTGGTAGGGTTGCTCGATTTCAGCCGGTCCAGACGGAAGAAATCTACCCGATCCTGACAGTTTAACTCAATGATTTTCCCATGTCAAGTGGCAATTTCCTTGGAGACAATATCGACCACGACACAATCGACATTTTCATCGAAGTTTTTCTTGATCGAATCTGTTTCCATAAGGAAGAGTTGGTTGATTATTCCATCAGAACAATCATTAGGAATAGCGATGCCTCCATTAACCACCAGCCAATTCACAATAGCGCCGATTTTTGTTGGTGAAATGGTATGAACCAAAATTTCACCATTATTACGAATCGCAAAACCTGATGTCACAGAGAATTTCCCTTTTGGTAGGCGCGGCGGGGTTCGAACTTTCCTAAAATAAATAAATGAAATCTTTATTAGGAGGTTCAATAGAGTTGTTTACGAAAGGCGAAAAAGATTTAAAAAAATGGTGGACTGGGTGGGATTCGAACCCACGGTGGGATTAAAAAATCCAACAGATTAAAAGTCTGTTCCCTTCGACCAACTAGGGGACCAGTCCTAACCAACTGAGCTACGCGCCCTTTGTTTTATGCCGTTTCCTTTTCCTCTTCCTCAACCGGCAAATCGAACATAGCATTTAGTTCCCGAATGGGCAAGGCCGGAAGGTTCCGATCATCATTGGTCGGAATATGCTTCTGCACGAAATGCTTGACTTCAGGCCATGCAGAAATCAAGGATTTTACTGTTGTGATTGCGGACAATGAAGCAATGAGTTGATTGTTTGCTTCCCTGACATCTTCAGCCAACTTTTCAAAGGCGAATGTAATTTTGTCACATTCAATCGAAAGTGGATGCGAAGCTTCCAGTACCAACCCTACTCCATTAACATCCTTTGCCAAAAATAACTTGGTGTTTTTCGTCTTTGTTTGTGTTCGATTCTGATAAACCTTACGAATGATATCATTGAGAATTGATGGAATTCCCCTACGACAAAAATTATAAACAATGAGATTTTCAGAACTTTCGAAATAGAAATTGCTATATTTGCTCGCTAACGATACTGAAATTGAGGAAGCTTCCGCAAGCCATCCTTTCGGCAACTTTTTCATCTTTCGCTGTGTCGGCAAATCATACAACTCATTATAAAGCTTTTCTGAAAAAGCAATTGCCTTTTCATCAAGCTCGATAATTACCGGACCGAATTTGCGAATCAACAAATCCATCCTGACACGATCACGAATTGTATTGGTAAGGCGCATGGTGATTCTCCCAAAATAATGAACTTGATAACTAAATTTGCACGATGGGAACTTTATTTCCCGATTCGGTTCTTGTCAAGCCGAATAAATATCCTATGAGCCTCTTGGACGATTACAAACAACTTCCATTTTTTGGCGATAAACCGCTCTATGAGCCAATCCAAGAAATGTGTCGATTGTCCAATGATGAGGATATTTCTGCAATCATTAGTGAAAGTGAAAGCAGAACAGTTGTTCTCTATACAGTAAGGCCCGCAAAAGGCTTTTATGTTATAGAGAAAGTAATCATAGATATACAAAACATAAATAACAAGAAACAGATTCCAAGGGAGTAAATAATCAGTTCTTTTTAGGCCATCGTTTTCTAAATTGACCTTCTGATATTTTTTTCTTAGTTTCTTCTGAGTGTTTTTTGCCATACATACCAATTCTTTTTTCTGCATGTAGTTTTTTGTTTATTTCTCCCTGTTTTCTTGCTTTCGCCTTTTCTGACATGATTTTTCTCGTTTCATTAGAAATACCTTTTTTAAGTCGCGCTTCTTTTAGTTTTCTAATTTGATCTTCTGAAAGTTTTTTTCCTTTTTGGGCAGAAATTTTATCTTTCCAATTTGGATCGTTTTTTCTCCACTCTTCCATTTGAATTTTCCATTTTTGTTTTCTTTCTTCATTCCATCCCTTTTTCAAATCATTTGAAGTTGGCATACAATAAACCCTAGCTCTATTATAATATCTTTTACAAAGTTCGTTATCTTTCATCATACTAAGATAACGTCGTTCTTCATCTAATAGGGTTTTTCTGTCGTTAGTTTTTTCATAATATAAAATTTTTCTTCTAAAATCTTTAGGTCTGTGTTTGTAAGCTTGTTTCATCCATGACGATGAACAAACATACCCATCATCAACTCTTCCCCAATGAGAGCCTACATAAAATCTTTTATGTTTACGATCAAACCAAATATAAACAAAACCAAAGTAATCTTTTTTATAGATCAAATTAAAAAACTCCTAAATACATGAGAATTAATCTTCGTATTTAGGAGAAAGTATGTGAGTGGTAAAAGTGCAACTTTTGAAAATGACATACTGAAATTGATTTTCAATGGTACAGCGGTTGCCAATGTTGCCGACAATGCGGCTACTGGTGCCCTGACTAACCTCTATGTTTCTCTGCATACTGCCGATCCCACCGATGCAGGAAATCAAACCAGCAACGAAACAAATTATACTTCATATGCTCGTGTTGCAGTTGAGCGAACTAGCGGCGGATGGACAGTGTCCGCAAATTCGGTATCGCCCACAGCAACGATTTCATTTCCGGCTTGCACTGGTGGAACATCAACAATCACTCATTGGGCTGTTGGAACGACATCTTCCTCGACTGGCAAGATTCTTTATTCAGGAACAGTAACACCAAGCATTTCGGTATCTAATGGCGTTACCCCACAACTCCTGACAAGTTCTACCATCACCGAAGGCTAATCAAGCTTTCTATGATTAACAAGAGGGAGTAAAATGGCAAACACCATCTTTACTCCCTCATTTGTATTTGAAGGGACATAATGGCTATTACATTTCGTTCTGTCGCTTCAACCACATATGGTCAGAGAGTAAATTCAACAATTTCGGCCCCTGCCGGATTGACCAATGGCGATATCATGATCGCTATTATTTTTGCTGGTCAATCAGGTGGCCCGCCTCTGTCCATGACTCCACCATCCGGTTTCACACAACTTGATGTCTCGACTACAGTAACCGATATCTCAAGTTTCGGGGCGCGGACATGGGTATTTTGGAAACGCGCATCAAGTGAAAGCGGTTCATATACATTCACTCACACCAATGCTTATGCTCAAGGAATTATTCTCGCTTATTCCGGAGCCATTAGTTCTGGGAGTCCTATTGATGCATACTCAATCAATTCCTCCACCGGAACAGTGACTACAGCTACCGGAATAACAACCACAACTGATAATGGTCAGCTTCTATATCTTGCTCACGATTGGGAAGGTTTAGGAGCACTAAATCCTCCTACCGGAATGACCGAACGATTTGACGGATTATTATATGGCGCTGATGTTGCACTAGGATCAGCGGGAGCCACTGGAGATAAAACTCAAACCAATGCAAACGGATCATCAAATCCGTGGACTGCTTGGTTAATTGCACTTAAACAAGATTCTGGCGGAACCATCAGTTCGAATGGAAGTATCTCTTCAACATCATCCGCATCGGGTATTGGTGGCGCATTAAAGAAAACCACAGGATCGATTGCGTCAATTTCATCTGTATCTGGTGTCGGTGCAAGTATTTCTGTTTCGACTGGATCAATTACCACAACATCTGTTGCGAATGGTAGTATTCGTGGTCTTGCAAAATTTAATGGCTCAATTGTTTCTTCATCAACTACCAGCGCATCAGGTAAATCGCTTGCTAGTGGTACTTCATCAGCAACAAGTTCATCACAAGCCAATGGTGTCGGTGCAAGTATTTCTGTTTCGACTGGATCAATTACCAGTCAATCAAATGCAAATGGAAATACAAATTCTCTGGCCTCGGCATCAGGAAATATAGAGAGTCTTTCATCTGCCAATGCAGAACTAACGATTCTTGTTTCTGCAAATGGTGAAATCACAGGAACCAGTTCGGTATTTGGTATTTCCACAGAAGGCTCAATAGCTCTTGCCGAAGGCAGTTCCGAAGTAGAAGCCTTTGGTGCCAGCATTGCCACCGCAACCGGAACCATTTCGAGTGTTTCGAATGTTTCTGGTGAAATTCAATCCTTGGCGCGGGCTAATGGTCAAACCATTGGAAATTCTACTGTTCAAGGGCTATTGGGCGCGGCAGGGAAGCTTACTGGTGCGATTTCCGCGACCTCGACCATAGAGGGTAGCGGACAATCAATAGCGACCTCCACGGGCCTTATAACGGCCTCTGGTAATGTTTCAGGACAGGGTCACTCTCTTATAAGCGCTATTGGCGAAATAATCAGTTCCTCTCAAACCAATGGTGTTCTACAAGCAACTGCGCAAGCCTCGGGAAATGTTTCGGCATCATCCACGACAAATGCACAAAGCGGTTCGCTTGCTTCAGGAACAGGAGAAATTGTTGGAAGTTCCTCGGCCTCGGCCTTGCATGGTAGTATTTTCGCTTCATATGGTTCTGTGATTGCAAATTCATTGGCGCAAGCCAATGGTGCTGGTTTCTTTTTCGAATCAGGAACGGGAACGATCAATTCTCAAGCATTTGCTGAGGCTATTGGTGAAGGAATCTATATTCAAATTCCGCATCGAATGCTCTCAACATTATCATTCAACCGATCCAATACAGCAATCAGAACTAATTACATCAAGGTAGATATCGACTACTCAAGAATTCGAATAAATATTCGAGAAGGTTAAGAAATGATCATCAAGAATGTAACTCGCGGAACCACAGTTAAATTTACATCTGAATTCTACAATGCCAATAATGAGGTAATCACTCCTGCCAGTCCCAAACTGAGAGTGTATTATCGCTCAAACAACGAATACATCACGGTTGAAAGCGATATGACAGCCGAAGGTGCATTGTGGACAGGCTCTTGGGATTCGTCAAATGCTGATGTCGGTATGGTGCAATGGAATATTTCATCTTCTGGTGTTTCAGAGGATGGCGCATTTCGTTTGATTGCTAATCATGCAAATTTCGGAACCGTAAATCCAATATAAAGGTGCAGAATGTTTTTGAAAGAATGGATTGATAAAAACCATAACAAGTTATTGTTTGAAGATCATGTATCACTGAGACAAACAATCAATAACATCATGGATAATGATCCAGAAATTAAAGAAGGGTTTGTTGTTGTTAATGTGGAAGGTAATAAAACCATCGTGGATGTCTATTACAAACTTATAGAGAATGATTCTGAGGGAAATATCAGAATAGAAGCGGTGGCAAATAGTACCAAGTTTTCAGAAATAGGTAATCTCGTTTAATGCCCGGTCCTAATGAATATTTCGATCTATATGGCAATTCCGAAGAGCAATTGCTTCATGATGGTTTGGTGCAGGAAGTAATAGAAATCCATGGTTCTGGTTTTTATTATCTTCCTCGCCGTTCCTATAATGTAGACGAAATATTGATGGAAGATGCACAACACTATTTTGATTCTTATTACCTGACAACTTTCTTCATCAAGAATGTTGAAGGATTTGAGGGGCAGGGTGATTTCATGTCCAAGTTTGGATTGGAGATTCGCGATCAAATCACCCTAACTGTTTCTGGCACAATCTTTCAACAAGATGTGGGAATAGCCGAACAAATCACACGCCCAAGGGAAGGCGATCTTGTTTATTTTCCATTGAACCAGAAAGTATTTGAGATTGTCTTTGTGCAGAAATTCAATATGTATTTTCCATTGGGTGCAACACCAGCCTATGATATCACCTGTCAACTCTATGAATATTCAGGACAGAATTTCACAACTGGAATTCCTGAGATCGACAATATCCAGAAACACAATGAAAACATTCTGGATTGGAGCCTGACCTTTGAGGATGGCGCACCAATGGGCACAGAAGATGGTGATTATGTTGTGCAGGAAGACTATAACGAGAAAGATATCGATGTGTTTGATATCAGTGAAGTCCTGCAAAAAGAAGGTGAAGAGATCATCAATTGGGATGATTATGATCCCTTCACAGAAGGTCTTTTTTAATTCAATACAGGATTTTCAAACTCGATTTCGAAATCCTGACCGGCACTTTTTAAATTCTTGAGAACCACTGAATTTTTGTTGATCGCACCATCAACAAAATTTTGTGCTTCATCGAAAGAAGAAAATTCCCGGATCGTAGGTCGATCATTTTCCAGTTGGAATACCGTTGTGTAATGTTCCTTTCGATGTTGGAAAATTGCTGCTCCCATTCGATCATTTTCTACATTATCGTTTGGGATGGCTGCCCACATGCGAGTACAGGCAGGAAAATCAGCCCATCCTTCAGGAATAGATTTCGCTTTTTTCCATACAAATCTAGTCATCATTGTTTCCATGGAGATGTCCCTTGTTGTTGTTCGGCCATCATTTCATCAACTGGTGAAACTGCACTAACCATGTTACGAAGAATTTTTGTGTATTTTATGGTTTCTGCCTTGGCCTCATCTAGCATTATTTTTAGTTTGCTTTTAGTTTCTTCATCTGCATTCGTCATAAACAATTCAATCATCTCTATTCGAGTGGACCAAATTGTCATGGCCAGAGAATTTTGAATAACATCCAACTTCATTTCAGTCGGATGTTTACCATCCACCACCATCAAGGCCAAACTAATCTTCACTCCAGCTATTGCTTGATCAAATGAAGACATGCTTTTGATCTTGGACAATATACTTTCTACACGGTTGCTTTTATCATCTTCCATTTACAATCATCCTTGTGTGAAAGAAAGGCGGGGCTATATATAACCCCGCCTTGGTGTTTGTTAAGCAATGGCCTTTTCGACCTTGGCCATTCTCGTGGAAAGATTCTTGATATGCTTCAAGCTTTCCTCGACAAGATTTGAGGCAGAATTGGCTGCTGCGCCTGCACTGGCCGAAAGTTCCTTGGCCTCTTCCACCGTTTGGCTGACATGCCGCGTATGGCGTTTCACTGTATCGCGAAGTTCGCTCATGTTGTGAACAACATTATCCGCAACATTAACAAAATTACCACCAGCGTTGGCCTTGTTCAACAGACTCCACAGCATATCGCCATCGGATTTTTCTGTCGGCTTCTGATTGACAATATCAGAATGTGCCTTCATATCATCCGCCGCATCACTCAAATCATCAAGAGTGATGAATTGGCGATTTTCAGTGAACATCGAAAGCTTGGAACGCTCGACCGCTTCGCGAACGGAAGCCGGAATGGCATTGGCCTCATAGAGTTTCTGGCCAATTCCAGTCAGATCGATCGATGCCGGAATCAGATTCCGCCCATAATGGCGAACCAATTTCGTGCATGTTTCGGCATCCGGTAAAGTCAACGGAATGATGGCATCAAACCGGCCCGGTCGCAGAAGCGAACGATCAATCTTGTCGATGAAATTCGTGGTCAGAACGACCATGATTTCCATGTCCTTGGTCAACACGCCATCCAGCATGTTAACCAGATCGTTCACATTTTCATCTTCACGATCCGCTGCGCGGTCAATATCCTCCGCGAAGATCACGCAAGGCTGATAATTCTTGGCGAATTCAATCGCGGCGCGAAGACCCTGCGACCGACCAAGAGTAATGAAAGTCCAGCCATTATCATTGGCCACCTTGGCGGTAACACGCGCCGTCAAAGACTTGCCAGTTCCATACGGACCATAAAGAAGAATGCCGCGCTTCAATGGAACACGATTGATGCGACAATTTTCCGTATATTTCAATGGAGCGAAAATGTTCTTAACGATTCGCTTCGTTGTCACTGCCGGATGAATGATATCCGTTTCCGACACATCAGCGAGATCAAGGAATGTCGGCTGAGTGTCAATTTCAAGATCGCCATCATCACTCACATCGAACTTGATGGATTTCGATTTGTAAATCGAATCCTCGCGAAGAATCTGCTTCGCAGTATTCACAATCTCAATGAGAGCTTCGCGCTCGGCTTTCTTCACCGTGCTCTGAATATATGCGCCTTCCGGGGTCATTCCAACATTGACGGATTCGGTAATGCCGGGAAGGCTCATTCGGCCCGTTGCGACCTGAATCTTGTCGTCATCATGCGGACCAATATCGACCGTGACAAGCTTTGGCTTGATTTCACCAAAGAAAGTCTTGATGGACTGTGCCAGCACAACTCCATAGATTTTCTGCATGGAACGAGTGATTGCAACAAGACAATCCCACGGCGCTCCCTTCACAAACTCGACAACTTCATATTTCTGGTTTTCGGCTTCTTCGGCTCGCTGCAACATCGAAACGCCAGCCGCATAAGACATCTTGGATGGAAAGGCCGGAAGAATGATTTCCTTGCCATTATGTTTGATTTGAACATCGATTGAAGACCACTTCTTAAGGTCTTTCTCAATAGCGTTAGCAACCACGAGATCATCCATATTTTAGGTTCCCTTATGTGCTGATTTTCAGCAATTCGATTCCTAGCTTTTTTCAAAAAAGCCGTCAACCCCTCCCCAAAGATTTTGTATTTGCTTCGGATAGAGAAATTTTGGATTTGCGAATGCAAACCTAGACCAGAGATGTGTGTTGTAATCAACCATCTCAAACAGATTCAACAAATGCAGTTTTTCCAAAGGCGTGTTATTGCTCTTGGAAATGTTGTTCAGAATAACTCTTCTTTGGGTAAATGTTTTGTTGTTGCATATCATGAACCAATAACATGATGATAAACCAATTGCCAGAATCAATATCAATATGAGATCATTCATTTGATTAATTCCTTGTCAAACCATCATTCGGAAGGAAACCACCACGGAAAAAATGAATAAAATTAGAGGTTTGAATTTTTTCCGAAAGATGGCCCTTGCCGTTTTCATCGCGGGTTATAACGATGGTATGGCCTATTGGCATCTTTCCCGACTCTTCAACGATAACATTAATCGCTTCCTGTCGCTCGGGCATTTGTGAGACTGATCCATACCGATCAATCGCCGCATCAATTTTTTCTTTTGAATCGGCAGTATGAAACCATGCCTCGAATACAAAACAGTAGCGCCACACTTCATTTTCTTTGAAGAGGTTGCGAATTACCTGTTCAATTGCTGGTTTTGTAGCAGGATCACCATATTCAGGAGTCGCCAAAACCAAAATTTCTCCATCATTTGTTTCGGCAATCCACATTGGCTGTATTTCGCCCTGCTCGGCATATTGCTTGCGGACGATTTCAATCTGTTTATTGGTGAAGGTTTCGGTAGTGATCATGAGAAATTCCCCTTTGTCGATTTGAGGACAATAGCACAAACACAAAAAATAAAAACCCCGGACAGGGGGATAACTGTCCGGGGTTTCACAGACACTATTGGCGGGGGATATCAATAGTATCTTAGACGGCATCGAAGTTTGCCAACATGTCGCTGCCAATTCTCCATTTATTCCTTCGGTGGAGAGTTGTCAACTATCTTTTTCTTGGGCGGTGAATGTGGGAGCATATATTCTCCCACTCTCTTGCCATCGGCCCGAATCTTACCTTGCCGCCATTGTAGATTTCGGAATTTCGGAACATGAGACATCACGCCTAGATAGCAACGCGCTGTGTTATCGACAATTTGCAACTTTTTGCAAATAATGTCGCGCGGCACCCATCTTCCCGCAACGATCTTCCCAATCTGCTCAAAGCGCGGTGTGGATTCCGCACTCTTACGAGTTTTGGCGACCTTCCGAACTTTCTTACTCATACTCAATACCCTAAAGGTGGGGTGTAAGGCCCACTATTGGGCCTTTTTCATTGAAACGTGTTTCTCCTTTTGGATTTATTCAGATGCATTCTTTCAACATCCTTTTCCTCGTTTCGTTCCAGTAACATATACACTTTTTAATATTTTACAATAGCTATTAAAATCCAGAATCAATCATAAGATTATATAAATACCCAATGCTAAACCAAGAAACCTTTTATTTCGCCACCACGAAAAAAATAATCGCAGCATTCGGCACAATCTTCAACGAGATAAAGGTGCCTCGTTTCGATAAAACCGGCACTCTTGCTGAATTGATAAAGGTGCCGATTAACTATGCCTCTCGTGAGAAGGTCTTGGGCAGGCTATATGGCGATACTGACATTGATCGAAAACCTGCTATTACACTCCCTCGAATTTCTTTTGAATTGACTTCGGAAATTTATGATGCAACTCGCAAACTGAATCCGATCAAGAACATCCGTCCGGTCAAATCCAATGATGGCAAATATTCCAAACAACTTGTTGCAACACCCTACAATTTTCATTTCACACTTTGGGTATATGCAAAATATATGGAAGATGGTTTGAAGATTAAGGAACAGATCGTTCCATTTTTCAATCCAGAATTTCCTCTTACTTTGAATATGATCCCTGAAATGGGAATTGTGCATGATGTTCCCGTGATCTTGAATCAATGCACTTTAGAAGATGATGATGCTAATGGCGATTTTGATCAGCGCCGCCATGTTATTCATACCTTTGACTTCACTGCCAAAGGTTATCATTATGGTCCGATCAGAGAACAAGCAATCATTAAATTTGCCAATGTTTCGATCTATTCACCGGACACTCTTTCCATTGATGATGCAGTCGGAAAAGTAAACCCGATTGACAGGGTTACTGTTCAACCGGGCTTAACTGCAAATGGAGAACCTACGACGAATATTGACGAAACCATTCCCTATCAGGAAATTGAAGCCGATGATCCCTATGGCTTCATTACCACCATATATGGCGATCTTAGTTCGTCAACATAAGATCAATGCTATTCAGGGCTTCGGCACATTTCGGGCAGACAACACAACAATCATCTATACTATATTCGTCCCCATATTGTCGTTTCATTTCCTTTTCGGTTTCTTCATCCGGTTCTTCTACTAGAACCATTTCACTACAGACCTCACAACTTACTTTGATTTTAATCCGATTAAGCAGTGCTTTGTTGTTTTGATATTCCAGCATAGTTTCCTCAATTGCACGCTATATGGGAAATTGCCCTCACCACCAGTTGAATATGGTAAAGATAAGGAAATGGTTTGGCAAGAAAAAAGCGGCCCACAGGCCGCTCTTTTTATCGGGACACGGAACTCGTGCGGTTCCGGTTGAATTCATCACGCAACAGCCGACGAATCTTGATATTGATTCCCATTCCGGTTAAAAAGCCGCGACCATTGCCCTGCTGTTGCAGATGGTTATACTTGCTCTTTTCGCGCTGATAGAATGTTTCAAATTCCGATTCAGTGCGAAGCGCCTCGGTCTTGGCCTTCTCCTGTTCCGTTGAGAGCAGAGGAAGCCCGGAAGATCGCCGTAAATCATTTCGCTCTTCAATTGTCATACATATGATTCCTCTACAAATTCAATATCCTCATTCGTAAATGTGCGAGCATTATACCGCACTCTACTACCCTTGGGGAGAGAACCAGATTTTAAGCCTGTTGTCAAGTGGTTACGGGCATCCTTGCCATTATTGAACTTTTGGACCTCATCTCCCTTGTGATCCAGAACCGAATATCCGCCCTTGGTATCTCGTGGCGGGCCTTTTTTCAAGGCAGAATGATAATCACCAATCTTATTCGGATGAAATTCGCCCACATCCATGGTTTCGCCCTTTTTCATCCATCCACCATCACGAGTACCAATCAAATGAGCATTTCTGGCATTGTGAGGCTTATACAGAACTGAATCCTGTCCATATTTTTCGCCATGTTTGGACAAGAAACCTTTCAATTTTCCTTTGTCATCACCCTTATGACCAATCAACATGAATGAATGCTCTTCAACATGTTTCTCATTTGGCTCGCCTTTATTTTCAACATAGCGCCCGCGAACATGCACATATCCATATCCATGAGCCTTAATATCTTTTTTAAGAGCTTCATTTCTAGATTTGTTTTCTTGCGGACTATTTTCTCCGCGATGTGCGGTCAATATCCCAACATTTCGTCCCTGAGAGTGTGAATAGATTCGTGATAAGGATCGCGAAGCCGCTTCCTGCACAATCTCAAAAGCTTCTTTTAGATACATTTGTTTGCTCCTAATTAATACACCGCTGAAAATTGGATAATCGTATAAACAGTAGTGCCTTTATATGGAAATTGGAGCACTGTATTATTTAATGTTTCTTTCTCTAAAAAAATTTCCTGTTCGAAATCTTCATTGATTATAAATGTTATATATCCGCCGCGATTCTTTGCATTGCGATCAATGGCAACTTGGCGAATTACTTGTGGTTGTCGCAATTCATAATTCAAAACAGTCATTCTAACTCTTTGTCTAAAGATGCGTGGATATCCCCAAACATCATCAGTGCGATGTTTAGGAGCAATTTTGTAGGCTTGATTATAGGCTTCCGTTAATTGCTGGAATTCCAACGCCGCCTGTTCCTTGTCTTCTCTATGATCAGGATGACATTTGAGTGCAAGAATTCTGTAGGCTTTTTTCACTTCATCTTTTGTTGCTTGGGCAGTCAGACCAAGAGTCTTAAATGCAATATTCATAAAATTTTCCTAAGTAAACATATGGAAAAGAAAGCAAACAACCAATCTCTATCAGAGATATTTAACATTCCTTCGCTGGAAAGCAAAAAAACTGAAGTGGCAGAGATCGATTCTACGACCGATGCTGACTTTGAATTTGCTCGGCAGAATTTGATAGAAATCATAACTGCCGGAAAAGATTCTTTGTCCGACCTTTCAGATTTGGCCGCACAAAGCCAACACCCTAGATTTTTCGAAACTCTTTCATTGCTTATGAATACCATGCTTGATGCACAAGAACGATTGTTGAAATTGCGTAAAGCCAAACAGGATTTGAATGGATCAACAACAAACCCACAAACCATCAATAACACATTGGTCATTTCTTCGGCAGAGATGCTTGAGAAAATCAAAGAAGCAAAAAACAAAACAATAGATAACGAAGAATGATTGTAAAAAAAGGATTTAAAGGAAACCCATTACTGCGCAAAGCAGGTATGGTTCCTGAAGGTGGATATACTCAAGAAAGAATTGCAGAGTTTATTCGTTGTGCGAATGATCCCATTTATTTTTTTGAACATTATGTAAAAATCAAACACGTCGATTTTGAAAAGAAAGTTTTCTTTAAACCACGCGGTTATCAATTGAAGATGACCAATTCGATTTTGGAAAATCGATACACTATATCGCGATGGCCTCGCCAGAGCGGCAAAACTACGGTCATTGCATCTATTGCTCTCCATTATCTTCTATTCAATCAAAACTATTCAATTTTGATTGCAGCGCATAAAGGCGACAAAGCCCAAGAAATTGTCACTGCAATTCAAGATATGTATATGGAATTACCTGATTGGTTGCAGCAAGGAATTGTCGAATGGAATAAGAAATCATTTAAATTAGAAAATGGTTCCAGAATTCGCTCAAGCACAACATCATCGTCATCGGCTCGTGGTGATACATATAATCTCGTGGCGCTTGATGAGTTTGCCTTCGTCCCAACACATGTGGCCGAAGAATTCGTTAAATCGGTTATTCCTACCGTTTCATCAGGTAAGGATACAAAAATCATTATTACCAGCACACCTAAAGGTCTTAATCTTTTCTATAGTATTTGGAAAGATGCCGAAGAACAGAAAATACCACCACCGAATAATTTCGTGCCGATTGCAGTTGAATGGAATGAAGTGCCGGGAAGGGATGAAAAATTCAAAGAAGGAATTATTAAACAATATGGTCAGGAATTTTGGGATCAGGAGTTCGCTTGTGCTTTTTTAGGTTCCTCTCGTACATTGATTTCGGCAAATAAACTTTTGATTTTGAGAGAAGAAACCCCTCTACACCAATACGACAATGCTCGTGTTTATATGATGCCCGAGAAAGGACATCATTATGCAATCACAGTTGATGTTGCAGAAGGTCTTGGTGGCGATGCCACTGTTGTAATGTGTGTTGATATTACAACTGCTCCCTATCAGGTTGCCTATATCTATGAGAATCGGCATATAGAAATGATGTCATTACCATCTCTTATTCATACGATTGCAAGAAATTATAATGAAGCACTTGTTCTTGTTGAAAGCAATTTCGGACAGATGGTTGCAGACATGCTTTGGTATGAATTGGAATATGAAAATGTTGTCATGACAACACGAAATGTCAAAACTCCCGGTGGACAAAAGGTTACAACATCCGGCAACACTCGCCCCGGTCTTCAGATGAATGTTTTAAGCAAGAGAATTGGTTGTTCGAATCTAAAGAGTCTCGTTGAAAATGATCAACTCATACTCAAGGATAAAGCACTAATCGAACAACTTCGCCGTTTTGCTGTGAAGGGAAAGAGTTATGCGGCAGAGCAAGGCCATGATGATATTGCCATGGCAGCAGTAATGTTTGCATGGTTAGTGGATCAGGGTTACGTGAAAGAAATCAATGACATCAACATTCGTGAAAATATTGCCAATATCAACAGAGACAGAATTGAAAATGCGATTAATCCATTCGGGTTTATTGTCACAGGAACCGAAACCAATAATGCTCCTGTTGCATCGGCTTCTAATGATTGGAAATGGTTGATCGGAAATGAAAATGATCCCGAACCTGATCCCGTGACTTGGGATACTATAAATCGATTATACGGAGAATAAAATGTTCAAGATGATGCTGGTGTTATTATTTCTTTTGGTTGCACTGACATCATCATATGCCGAAGAGGAAGATCAAAAGTGCGGCGAACCTTTGAAAGTTCTCTTAGCTCTCCAATCACAGAATTTCGAGAATCTGTTTGTTGGTTTTGTTTCTTTAGAAAACAAAATATACATTGCGACCTTCATCAAAGATAATCATTTCGTTCAATTAATCATTGGTCCTGAGAAGGCATGTATTATTGCACAGGGAGATGGATATGCCTTGTGGGATAAGACTAAGACAATTCCTTTTTAACTGTTTTCGCTGTCGTTTCAGTGACCATAAATGTCGGTCTGGAGTTTTGTTCTTCAACCAATGTTGAACAACAATTTATGCACACAGGCTTTAGTTTCGGTGCATCGGGACGAAATTGCACCTTTTGATTGCAGATAAAACAATTATCAAAAACATTATCCGTGAAACGTGTTGGGATATGTGCCGGGAGACAGATAATAAAATCTCCCTTTGCTGCTTCCTCATCGGAAATAACTTTAACCATATCCAACAATTTATTTGGATTTGTCATGCTCGTCATCCTTATTGGCATCAATTACAGCCTGCCAAAAAACACGATCTGAATCGGACTGAGAATTTTTCAGTTGATATTCCGCATGAGCAATGCGGCAGTAACGCGGCCATTGACGGTCGCTTTTCAGATATGCTTCAAGAACAGTATCTTCAATCATTCAAAATATCTTTCCTTTTTGCAGATATGCTTCTTTCGTCTCGTGAGAGCGGCGGGAATAAAAGGAAATCGGGTCGGACATAAAAACAAACCACAACAAACCACAGATATACAAACTACAAACATCATTTTCAGGGAGTTACATTAGACAATAGATGATTTTGGTATCGAACCACATATCATCCGAATTGCTCCCACATTGATGTTAAGAGGTTTTTCAAAAACCAGCGTCGTTTATCTGTATGACCTTCTTTCGCATTCTATTCCCGCCTCCCATCAGCTAAATGAGTTCATACTTCCTAAGAAGTGCAATCTCATTTTCGCTAATCTCAATTTTGTTTATATTGTTCATATAGGCACGAGTATCTTCGGCCTCTTCCAAAGCTCGCTTAATGTTAAAGAACATATTGCGATAGACTGTAATATCTTCCGGTTTGAATGGAAGAATATTCATGGAAGTAGGAATGCTACTATATGCCTCTTGTTTTTGTAGTGTCTGCTTACGATAAGCAACATTATCAACAACCATGTTCCATTCTGGTATATTGAGCGCGACAAATGTCTTGAACGTATTCAATTGATTTGTCAGAGCAGCAATCTTTGCACAAAGATCAGATACACCATTCTTTTCATTTTGCTGTTCGATTTTCCTGCGCAAATTGGCATGAAATTCAATCAATTTGATTCGATCAGCAACAGTATCCTTGACCAGTTTCACATGATCTTGAATTTTCTTAGAATCCAGAGGATTTTCAGACAAAAGTGAAATGGTCAAATTTGGATCAATTACTTTATTGATGACAGTATGAATAGTCTTATGCAGGCGAAGAGCCTTCTTTACTGTGATTTCCATTTCATGTTTTCCTTTTAATTGCTTTTTTCCATTGTGCGCGGCCTGTTGTCAAGTAATTTCGAAGAGCGTGGGCCGCATGAACAGGTGTAATTTTGGACCAATTAGATATCTCATAGGGATGAAAAAGATCGAATAAAGAATGATTCATGGTGATTTTACGACCAAGAAAATGCGAAGCGGTTCCACCAATACAACAAACAGTCCCACATTCTTCGCCACGACTAGACCAAACCAACATATTAAAACCGTCAATTTTAGGAGTGTCGGTTCCTGAATATGCAAAAAATTCAGTAAATGTGGGATTTTCTACTTCGGTATGAGGCAATTTACCGTGTTCCAGCCACCACAATGTTTTAATCAAAGCTTCCCATTCGGCATGTTCAATGCCTAGAGCCTTTGCCGAAAGAAATTCACAACCTTGGTTTAAGATGTTATTCATCAATCGATTTGCTTTGTTTCTAATTCTGCCAAACATACGAATCGAGTTCCTAAAATAGTCACATCAAGCGAAATGTGATGATGTCCAAATACCCATGATTCGGGACGATGAATTTCAAACATATACTGCAATGCCTGTCCTGTCCGTGTCAAGATATTACTTGTTGGATAGAGTTCCGCTGTCAGAAAAAGTGGCGCATCATGTGTCACCATGATTCTCGGCTTTGTTACAATATAGATATCAATCATTTGTGTGAGTTCTGGATAGCTCAATTCTTCCTCGGGCCACCAATCTCGACCGGGAGTTCGGTAGGCTTTGTCGATTGAATATGCTCCACCCATGAACATCATGTCATTTTCCACACAACCATCCTTGATCCACTGCGAATTGTTAATGCATTCAAATGGATTGTCATGGTTTCCACGAATGAAGCGATGATTTCCATTGATCATTTCCTTTAATGGAAAACAATCGACAAAACCGATTCCCATATCGCCTACTTGAATCGTGTCAGAATGCTCACGAATTATTTGATGATATCGATCACATTTTCCATGAACATCCCCGATAAAAACGGTCAATTCAAATACTCCCGTTTTCTTCTTTTATTATTGAAAAGAATAAGATTTTTGATTACTTGTAACTGCGGATGATGTTCCGCATTCTTATTTTCTTCATCAGTCAATTCGCGCATTGTTAGGTCGGCATTGAAAGCCATGACATGCCCACAATCAATACAGATGGTAAAATCTCCATCCTTTATTTGCTGCTTGCCACCAACAATGTCGCTGGCCCGATTTGCCAATGCACCACAATTGCTACACCGACATTCTTCAATTTCAATAGTGGTTTTAGGTTCCATTTCGAACATTTCCCTTCGTTTTGTGTAAAGCCATCAAAACTATAAATATCAAGAGATAATCAATAAGAAACTCCAAAACAGGAGACTTTTCAGGTGGCCAATCGTCTTTCTCCCGGCATTGATGTTTATGAATTCGATGTAACCACAGCAATTCCCTCAGTTTCGACTTCGATGGGAGCGTTGGCTGGTATTTTTCGTTGGGGTCCGGTGTATGAGGCAATTGTTGTAGATTCGGAAAATGATGTTGTCAATCGCTTTCTGCCTCCAACAAACCTCAATGCTGAAACCTTCTTTGTTCTTGCAAGCTATCTGGCCTATGCCAAAGCGGCTACAGTTGTTCGCTGCGCTAATGTGACCTCATCTGATGCGAATATTGCCGCACTTACAGCGGTTGCTAACATTTCCTCGATTTCAAATGTCGTGTCTTGCATTGTTCCCAATCACGATGCCTATGTTACGATGGATGGAACCTTTGAGGCTGGTGCCTTGTTCCTTGCCAAATGGCCGGGAGCAGCGGGCAATTCACTTCGTCTTTCTGTCTGCTATGATGAGGATAGCTACAAATCATCGGTCAATTTAGCAAATTATGGCTTGGGCGCAACCCTTTCCATGAATGTCGGTTCCAATTCGGCACTCATTACTGTTGAAGGTGATTCGGCGGCAAACGCTAACGTGGCCGCAACTAGCCTCAAATCTGAGTTTGCCGTTGCCGATTTGTTAGAACTTGGATCGCTTGGACCAAATGGCATCGGTCAACAGCATCTTAAAATCACGGATATTGGCAACATCACGGTTGCCGGAAACAATGCAACATTCACAATCAGCACCCAACAGTTCTTGCAGTTGCATGATGATGTGAGTGTTTCAACTTCGATTAATCGTTATTGGGAATTCTTCTCAGCCATCGGACAAGCTCCCGGTCAATCTCAATATCAACTTGAGCATGGCAATACTTCTGTCAACGATGAAATGCATATTGTCGTGGTTGATGATGGTGGCGTGTTCACTGGCGTTCCGGGAACTATTCTCGAAACCTATCGTGGTGTTTCGCGTGCTACCGATGGTCGAACCTTTGATGGTCAGACAAATTACTACAAAGATATCATCAACAAACAATCGCAATTTATCTGGTTTGCCAACCACAACACGGATGCGCCAGCGAATACTGCATTGCTGTTGACAAATTCTTCGGTCACAGCACCACTGAATATTCGCTTTCAAGGCGGTTCTGATGGTGCCTCGGAAGCCAATACATCGCCTGCGGTGATTATGAAGGGCTACGATCTATTCCAGAACAAGGAAGATATTCTTGTCGATCTGGTGATGACTGGAAAGGCTATTGGTGGCATCGGCGGAACGCAACTTCCCAACTACATTCTTGATAACATTACTGGTAAGCGCAAGGATTGTGTTGCCTATGTTTCTCCTGATTATGGAGATGTGGTTAACAATCCGGGTCTTGAAAGAAATGCCATTATTGATTTCAAGAACAACAGCCGATCAACCAGCTATGGTTTCATGGAAACCGGCTACAAATATATGTATGATCGCTATAACAACATCTATCGCTATGTCCCGATGAATGGTGACATGGCCGGATTGGCCGCTCAAACCGATCTGACAAATGATGCGTGGTGGTCCCCGGCTGGTTTCAATCGTGGTCATATCAAGAATATCGTAAGGCTTGCCTATAGCCCTCGTGAAGCTGATCGTGATCTGCTTTATCCAAATGGCATCAATCCTGTTGTGTCGTTCAAGGGTCAAGGTACGATTCTTTATGGTGATCGCACCATGTTGGTCAAACCATCGGCCTTTGATAGAATCAATGTCAGACGATTGTTCATTGTTCTGGAAAGAGCAATTGCCATTGCCGCTCAATACAGCCTGTTTGAGTTCAATGACACTTTCACTCGTTCTCAATTCAAGAATATGGTCAATCCATATCTGAGAGACATCAAGGGTCGGCGCGGTATTACAGATTTCCTTGTGGTTTGTGACGAAACAAACAACACCCCTGTTGTGATTGATCGTAACGAATTCATTGGTGATATCTATATCAAGCCTTCGCGCTCGATCAATTTTATAAAGCTCAATTTCGTGGCCGTGCCTACTGGAGTGTCGTTCACTGAAATTGTGGGTAATTTTGGTGGAAGTTAATTAGTTAGTAAACTTTCACCTTACTTTATCCCAACTCGATAATAACCCTGCGAATATCGCCACTCTCTTTCGGTCATATTCGCAGGGCATTCTTTTGTTTTTTTCATACTCTGTTTTGATTATCGCCTATATAGACTTTGGCTAAATAGATTACAATGAAAACCTTCAAGCAGTTTTTAAAACAACCAAATCGTTTTGTTTGGGATTATTCTCATCTGGAACATCATGGGATCAAGGAAAGTCTTGAAGAAAAGATTGCTGCTCCTATCGATGGTAATTATCAATCGCCTCATGATGTTGAACATATCAAAGATCATTATCCATCGAAAGAAGCCCATGAAGGATTTCTTAAACACAAAAATAGCTTTCATTATGAACACTCATCAAGCGCATCCTATTATAAAGGAACTGGTTCGCATCCAATAAACAATTATCTTCGTTCAAAGGGAAAAGAAATTCGTCATAGCGGCATCCCTAACGAAATCAAAAATTTGGATCATGTCACTTCCTATAAAACTACAGAAGACCATATTGTTTTTCGTGGTGGGCATGGTAAAAAACATAAACAATCAAAAGAACATTTCCCTGTCGGACATGAATTCACTGATCATGGATATACCTCGACAAGTTTTAGAAAAGAAGTTGCTTCTGGTTTTAATGATCCCACAAAAACCAATAATACCAAAACGATACATATCATTCATGTTCCCAAAGGAACAAAGGCATTTCATTATGTCTATAAAGATCGAAAAGATGGAGAACAAGAATTACTTCTTCATCGTGGTACACGATTCAAGGTAACTCATCATTCTACTGATGGTGATAATCATTATATTCATTCTCGTGTCATTTCACAAAGGGGAGACGATAGAGGTAAACGTTTTTCTTGGGATCATGATGACCTAGAACATCATGGAATTAAGGAAAGTCTTGAAGAAAGAACAATTGATTCCACGCCAGCGGGCGAAGTTGATAAGAAAGAATTTCTCAATCATCACAAACAATTGCCTATAGAACAAAAACATTCAATATTCAATTATAAGTCTGGAGATAATTATCCAATTAATACCTCATTGAGAGGGCGACAATATATTCCATCTATGCATAAACATAAGATAAAAAGTTTAGATAAAGTCACATCCCATCAAACAAATCAAAGCTTTAAAGTTTATCGTGGTGGTAAGGAAGATAAGAAAAAAAATATAGAAAGATTTCCTGTCGGTCATGAATTCACTGATCATGGATATACCTCGACAAGTTTTTCTAAAAAAATTGCAAAGAAACATTTTGCCCCAACACAAAATGGCAAATCAGTTATCCATGTAATTCATGTCCCGAAAGGAACCAAAGGGCATCATTTTGATGCAGATTCCGCCCATCCTTTTTCTCATGAAGACGAATATGTTCTTCATCGTGGTACACGATTCAAGGTAACTCATCACACAGAAGACGACGATACCCATTACATTCATTCCAGAGTAATTAAACAACGAGGGTCAAATAATGAAGACCTTTAAGAAATTCTCCAAACAGAAAAACAGATCAAATCGTTTTTCTTGGGATCATGATGACCTAGAACATCATGGGATCAAGGAAAGTCTTGAGGAAAAGAAACAACTAAATCAATTCAGTTCTGATAAAGGAACTCATAAAAATCCTCGTTTTATTCCTGCAAATACATACAGCAGCATAAACAATGTCAGTGGGTTTGAACATAATGAAAATGGTTTTATTGATCATCACGAAAGTCTTAGTGATGATCATATTCATCATCTAAGAAAATATAAAGAAGACAGCGAAGTAAATCCAGCACTACGAAATCATGATAGAGATTATATGACATATCACGATGATCATATCGATGCTCTCGATCATATCACTTCCCATAAATTAGATGCACCAATGAGATTGTTTCGTGGTCAATCAAATGCAAAACCACACCATTTCCCTGTTGGACATGAATTCACTGATCATGGATATACCTCGACAAGCACATCAAAACAGACTGCCAGTGGATTTTCCTACAATTCGGACAATCCAAAAGGAATAATCCATGTCATTCATGCCCCAAAGGGAACCAAGGGACATTATTTTGATCATGAAGAAACTGAAAATGATCATGAGAATGAAATCGTTTTACATCGTGGTACACGATTCAAGGTAACTCATCACGAAGCTGATAGCCAATATCACTACATTCATTCTCGTGTCATATCACAGCGTGGCAACAAAGCCGATGCCAAGCCAAAAATCAAAATAACAGTACCAGATAATGCAAACAAGGTATCGTTACAAAATCGTCTTCATCAATTTAAGAAAGCAAACAAAAAAAAATGAAAACCTTTAAAGACTTTCTTGCACGAGCCAGACATTTTTCTTGGGATCATGATAATGATCTTGAACACCATGACGACAAAAAGGAAGATCGTAGAGAACGATTTTCATGGGATAAAAATGATTTGGAACATCACAAAGATCAGTTGAAAGAATACACTCACGACAATCCTTTAAAGAAAACTAAAAACATCAGAAAACTCGAAACCAAATTTGATCATGATCAATTCAGAGAACACAAAGCCGGTTTCAATGATGATGAACAAGCAGCATTCAGAGCATATAAAATCAGATCAAAACAACTGAATACTGCTCTCCGACAAAAGAAACATGACAATCTCGAAGAGCATCATGTGAAACAAACTCAACATCTTGATCATGTCACTTCACACCGAATTCATTCAGATATGACTCTGTTTCGTGGTGGTTTAAAGAAAGGACAAGATCATACTAATTTTCCTGTCGGTCATGAATTTACTGATCATGGATATACATCAACCGCCGTTAAACACCTAATGGCACGAGAAGTATTTGCCAATAGACCTGTTCGAAAGACCGGAGAAAACCGATGGGAAATGTATCATAAACCAATCGTGCATGTCATTCATGCCCCAAAGGGAACCAAGGGACATTTTGTTGATGTTAAGGACATTAATGAAAATGGAAAACAAGTAAAAGCAAAACATCCAAATTCAGATGAGGATGAATTCATTCTTCATAGAGGAACCAGATTCAAAGTTACTCATCATTCTGAAACAGATGATGCCCATTATATTCATTCAAAAATCATTTCTCAAAGACCGATACCAATCAAGGGTCACAAAACACAACTCAATTTATCATTGAAACCACCTAAATAAATACAAGAACACCAATACTTTCGGGAGAGAAACACCTATGTCGTTCAATATTAACGAATTTAAGGCCAGAGGATTGCAACATGGCGGTGCTCGTCCTACACAATTCCAAGTATTAATCTTCCCTCCCTTTGCTTCGGCGGCGGCTGAGAAGGTTCAATTTTCCTGCCGTGCTGCACAGATTCCGCCAGCGCCACTTGATCCTATTCCAGTAGCTTATTTTGGTCGTCAAATTAAAGTTTCTGGTGATCGATCATTTCCTGATTGGACAGTGACGATCTATAACGATGATGATTATGCTGTTCGTGTTATGTTTGAGCGATGGTCAAACGAAATGAATGCCATGGTTTCGAACGTGATGAGCGAATCCATGTATCCTCTGAATTATAAGACCACAGCGAAAGTTCTGCAATATAACAAGATTGGCAATATCATTCGTGCCTATGACTTCTATGGAATCTTTCCTGTCAACGTTGATGCCATTCCTCTTGATTGGGACCAAACCAATACCATCGAACAATTCGATGTGACATTCTCATATGATTATTGGGAACCTGATAACAGCTACGCAACGACTTCTGATGACTTTACCGGCGTTGCATCTCGTGATGGCCTCGGCTAAGGAACCAAAGAAACCCTAATTAATCTTAGGGTTTCTTATTTTGGAGTATCCATGGCTATTAAACTGCCCTTCGGTTTCGAGTTAAAACGCTCGCAGCAAGAAACAGAACAAAATCAACAGCCGAATATTGTTCCTCCCACAAAGGACGATGGAGCAATCGAAGTTGAGAGTGTCAGTTCTGGTGAATTTCAGAACACTTATCTTGATTTAAATTCAAGCCTTACACTCAATGAAGCAGACCTCATTACCAGATATCGGCAGATGGCATTGCAGGCCGATCTTGATCAAGCCATCCGCCATATCATCAACGAAGCCGTGGTTCAAGACGAAGAACAAGATGTTGTTCAAGTTGTATTTCGAGATGGCGATTTTATCCAACCAAAAATTAAAAGTCTAATCGAAGAAGAATTTAAAGTTCTACTTGATCTGTTGGAATTTAATAACAAGCCATATGAAATTTTTCGCACTTGGTATGTTGATGGTCGAATCAACTATGAAATTTTAATCAACAACAATGATCCTTCATTGGGAATTCGTGAATTGCGTTTTCTTGATCCTCGCAAGATCAGAAAGATTCGTGAATTGGAAAGAGTTCGTGACAACAAGAGCGGAACCGTTCTGGTTAAGGTGAAAGACGAATACTTTATCTACAACGAAAAAACTTTCTCAATTAACACCAATCAACAAGTCATTCCATCAACCATGGAAACCAAGGGAATTAAAATTTCCAAGGACATGATTGCATCGGTTACATCAGGTATAACTGATGAGTATGGAAAACTGGTTCTTTCTTATCTTCATCCTGCTATCAAACCACTCAATAATCTCAAGCAACTTGAAGATGCGGTAATCATTTATCGCTTGGTTCGTGCCCCGGAAAGACGAGTATTTTATATTGATGTTGGTGATCTTCCCAAGGTGAAAGCCGAACAACATCTTCGCGATGTCATGACCAGACATAAAAACAAACTGGTTTACGATACTTCAACAGGCATGGTTCGTGATCAACGAAATCATATCACTATGCTTGAAGATTTTTGGTTCTCTCGGCGCAATGGAGAAAAAGGAACCGAAGTCACTACACTTCCTCCCGGTCAAAATATTGATCAGATTGGTGATGTGGAATATTTCCAAAAGAAACTCTATGCTTCTCTCAATGTTCCTCTTGGTCGTTTGAATCCAGATTCTTTAAATGCTTTTGGTGTGGCCACGGAAATTTCTCGCGAGGAAGTGAATTTTTCCAGATTCGTGGATCGACTCAGAATAAGGTTTTCTGATTTGTTCCTGCAATTGCTGCAAAAACAACTCATTCTCAAGAACATCATCAATGCCGATGAATGGGTAGAATTGAAGAAACATATCTCATTCAAATTCGCTCGTGATACCTTCTATGCTGAATTGAAGAATCAAGAAATTCTCAAGGCTAGAATGGAGACTGTCAATTCAATCATGCCGGTTGTCGGTCGTTATTATTCCAACAAATATGTTCGCCTCAATATTCTTAATCAAACCGAAGAGGATATTGAGGAACAAGATCAACTCATAGCTGAGGAAATGAATAATCCTCAATATATGCAATTGATGGATGGTGGTGAAGGTGGTCCTCCAATGAATGCCATGGGCGGCGCTGTTATGTCTACAGATATTCCATCTCCACGAAGTACCGATAAGGCTAAATAACTCCATGAAGGAACAATGCAAGGCCGGAGATAAAATTCGGCACAGACATACTAAAGAGGAAGATGAAGTAGTTTGTCAGAAAGGTTGTGTTGTAACAACCAAGAACGGCAATTACTATCATTCTTCTCATATTGAGAAAGTGGAATCATGAGCGAATATAAAAAGGGAGATACGATTCGTCTCAATATGATGGGTGCTAAAGACGAAAAAGTTATGCACCAAACAGGAAATATGATTACCACAACAACAGGCAATCATTACCATAAAACAAAAGTTGTTCCTGTTAAGAAAAAAATTGAAGAATTGTCTCGGGATACTTTGCATAACTATGTCAGAAAAGCTGCTGATGATCTGGCTTATTCATCTGATGTAAGAGACGATCAGAAGAAACGAGAATTTGTTACCAAGGGAATGGAAAAACTTCGTTCTCATATGTTGAAAAGAACCAATAAGAATATAAGCAAAAGAGCAAAGGGAATTCAAATGGCCACCAACAAAATCGTCAAGGAAGATGATGAATTGAACGAATCCACTCGCAAACATTTTCGTGCTGCTGCGGAAACAATCAAGGCCATTGAAGACCCTGAAAAACGCAAAGAACATGCCAACATGCACGCTGAAATCTATGCGAAACAAAATCCTCGTTTTGACCGTGGCAAGTTTATGAAAGCGGCTGGTGTCAATGAAGATATCGATGATATTGAAATTGAAGACGAGAATCTTCCTGATGACGATTTCACCTATGCTGATCAAATTGTCATGTCAGCCATCACTGATACTCCATTAGAGGCAAAGGAAGCCTTTAATGCTGCCATTCTTCAAATTGCTGCGGATCGAGTCGGACAGATTCGTGACGATATGCGCGAAAGAATTTTCGCCAATGAAGAGGAAGATTTGGACGAGATTTCCAAAGAGAAGACGAATAGATATCTCGATAAAGCAATTTCAGATCATGGCATGTCTAACAATTCAAGACGAAATACATCCGATCCTGATGAAAAAAAATATTACGCCAACAGAGAACGGAAGAGAAAGATAGGAATTAGTCGTGCAATCCGTTCTAACGATAAGAAATCGGAGAGCTAATAAATGGCCAAATCACTAAAAGATATTTTGGAAACGGTCGATCCGGCTCGTTCGAAAGATGAAAAAACATTCATTGCACAACATCCTGTGAAGACATTGAAACTATCCGAACCTACCAAGGACGACAAAGTTTTCAATGCCACCAATATCAAGCGCTCGGAACGCAAGCAGGATCGTCATGGCTATGAACAAGGCGATGATATCAACAGCTATGATGCTGGTCGCGCCACGGTTCCCGGTTCGCAAAAAACCGTAACCGGCAAGCAATTTCCTCCTGTCAATACATGGGAAAGTGAGGAAATTGATGAGGCAAATAAAGTCTATGATCCTTTCACAAAAAAGATGGTTTCTAGAAAACCAATCAAAGTAAAAATGGGTGATGGATATTTCGACAACAAGAATGTGAAAAATAATCCTGCTGCCGATCTTACA
>CALMQQ010000179.1 GCA_937871845.1 uncultured bacterium | reverse complement strand
TTTTGACGTGACTGATACCTCACAGCAGTGTTTTTCATGAAAAATGACCCGAGTTAAACGTCGGGTCAAAAAACGTTCCAAACGCGAGTTTCGATTTTTCTTCAGGCAATAATTTTTGAGAAAAAACGTTCTAGATCTCGACTATTCCGACAAATCAAGAAAAATGAATTTTATATTTATGAAAATTGCAATGAATTCCCGGTCTAAATAAAGTAATTACTTTATTTACTCCATGATCTCAACCATTATAGGATCTGTTTCCGGCAATGGTACAAACGAAACATCATTCGTTTCCATCTTCAAAGTCCATTTCTTCCTGTCGATGGCTAAATCTTCAATGTTAATGCATGTCTCATTAGGACCCGTTAACAATTCTCTTGAGATTTCAACATTCAATAGACTCCAATCATGCTTTGGTTCTGACTCCATCAACAAATCAAGATCATTGGCGTACTTCAACAACAGCTTTCTCATCTTTGCAGGTCCTAAACCCTTAATTCGAACGTTGAAATCACATTGGCAGGCAATACAGAAGTCTCTGAACTGATCAAGAGTCATCTCAAGATCTTCATAGACAATATACGGAATAATAGCATCAACAATAACACCATCTTCTGAAAGCTCTTTAGAAAACCCATCAAACACGACTCGAGCACCGGCTGCAATACAATCTGTATCCTTCGCCCATACACCAATGACCTTATTCTCCACGCTCAAAGCTGAGGCTAAAATTTCAGCATCATACGGGGCTTCAAATAGCGGTAGACCAAGTTCATTAGCTTCATTCATCACTGCATCGATTTCAGACTGGTTAACAGTCACGTGACCGATCAGTAAATTCTTGAACTTGTTGATAATATCAGGGGTACGTTCCAAAGCAGACATTTCCATAATCGCAAGACGTTCCTCTTCGATCTTGACTTTCCGATCTTCCTTATGAACCTTCCGACGCAATCTTGCGGCCGCTTCCTTCGCGGGATGGGCAGCAGGACCATCGAAAATCCATACCGGCGTGATGTTATGCGATGTTAACTTCCCAATAAAACCATAAAAGTTATTGATGATGTACTTGATAATCAATTCCTGTGGAATTGGAGCAGTTACATCAACAAACACTGATTGTAAATACACCTTTAATGCGAAACTTTTGGCTTTGTACATCCATCCATTTCCATCGATTGCAATCGCGTAACCACCGAGATTTGATAAAGGTACTGTCTGAAATGCATCTTTCGAGTGAGTTTTCAAATATGGCTTGAGACCTTCAATTCCCATCTCGTTTTATTATCGATATTGAGCGAAGTAGAATTCACTTCAAATACCTTGGTATTAAAAAATCGATGCATCCATTAGGTATTTTAGCTCTAGTTAGCCTCATAGCCATTACTCTAACAATGGTTATTTACTTTATGACTAATAGTGTAGTAACAGTTTCACATATTGCTGGAAAAAATGGAATAAACATCCAAGATCTTCCAGAGCAATGTGATATAAATTATAATACAAGTCCAGATATCAGTGAATTGCTGTGTTGTAAGGACTCTAACGGTAATACTACTGATCTGAAGTACATTGAATTGTATGATATGGTTGTAAGTAACGTACCTAGACCTTATTTGGCAGTATGTTCACAGTTTTGTCGAAATGGAGTTAACAATGATCATATAACATGTACTGACTTAGGAAACGATCCGGATATCGACTCACAACAACACAAGTTTAATCAATGTATTGGATTGACCAAACCCAGTGATTGTATCGGTGATGTGAAGCCTGTTGCTTATGATGGCATCGCGCGATATTATGCATATTCTGCAGGGAAGTCATTGTGTCAAACAACAGCAATTTGTACTTAGATAAATACCAATCGGTATTTACCAAGAAATTAGATGTACTGATCTGCCACAGACGAAGAAATGCGTTACATCAATTTTATGTTTATAAACCATGATAGAATCTCCGAAGATTTTTCGAAGTCTGGTTTGAAGCATATTCATGTCAGGTAATGGATAATACAGAAGTCTTCCTAAAACAGTATGGATATTTATTCGTGATATCTGAATCACCCCTAACAGGAATAGCCAGTGATCTGTGTTTTCTTCAAAGATTCAAATCAACATCATTTTGAGCGCTCTCTCTAGAAATCATCGCTAGATTGATAGCCATTGATTTTTATCAACACTTTGATTCTTACAGAACCAAATCGATCTGTATTCTTTCAATATGCGAGCGAGACGCTGTCTGAGTTGTATTTGGAGCGTTAGTAGCAATCAAAGCTTCTACAACATCAGCCCCGCGATCTAACAATGGCTTCATTGCTGTAGCTAAAGCCATGATTTCTGTGCTTTTAGTGCCAGTGTAACCTTCCAAAACTAATGACTCGTACACACTAGGAACATTAGTATCTTGTTGTGGATTAATAAACACTCTATTGAAGTCCCCGTTATTCCCGGCACGGACTATATCTAAAGCATTAGTCGGGTATTCCCGTGAATAGTCGGTGGTTCTGCTGACAACTTCAATGTTTGCCGTCGCTATATTAGACTCTAGTCCATTTACGACATTGACAATTTTGTATTGTACTGCGTACATACCTATGGGTGTATCACGTGGAATATAAATGCTTTTTTTGTCGGTCGCTACCATAGCTCCAGAACCGTCTTGATCAACAATAACAATGCGTTCATTCACTGGTGCTACTTGGGCGTCATTATCAAGCACGGAAGGGGTATTACCACCTGTAACATTGTTAACAGTGGCCGGGGTTGATGTAAAATCGTCAGTAGCGATCATTACAAACTAGTTTGGTGGTTTTAATCTTCAGTATTTAACGCCAATGATACAATCATCGCATGCGATGATTAAACATCAGCAATGGTGTTAGTATCGGAACTGAAAATCAAGCCTGACGTGACACTAGTCAGGGTAAAATAAGTTGGAAACACTTCGATCGTGTAAGAATCGGAGTTGTGGTTGAATGTACCGACTCCAAGAGTCAAAATCACCGGTGTTGAATCATAAACCACAGTCCCTGCTGTGAGATCAACTGTCAATAATTGTGCTCCTAGCTGGACATTATATATGTTGATGTCAGGGTTTCCAGAATACGTAAACATGTATTGTGGATCGACACGCATAACGATAGCAGCTTCTAGAACGCGGGTGAAGAAAGCATCATTTTGTTGATCAGTACCAAAATACTCCGTGATGATGAAGCGCTTATGTGCGTCGAATGGACGACATCGCCCGGATTCTAGGGTAGCCGAAAGATACTTCTCAGTACATTCTAGAGTAGGAACATGAGGATAACATCGAGTATCTTGTGGAATGCAAGAACTTGAGCAACAAGACATTTTTATACCCCGGTAAATGTCAGGTGTTCGGTGCACAGCTATTCGGTGTTTTTGAATTTATTTTTTGCCGAAAACTTCGCAAAAACTCAATGTCATATCTCCAGAAAATTCAAGATCTCGAAGAGCTTCGTCAAATTTTCGACGATGCCGCTCCACATGATGACACCGCAGCTATACACGACTTTATGGATGGTTATCGTGGTGATATTCAGCTGTTTATCACAGATTTCTTTGAGTTTCTAGATCCTAGTTATTTTCATCGATTTGGTATAAATTATTGGGCTGGAAGTTTAGATGCAATCATTGAATATTCAGATGATCCTGAAAAGCTATCATCTATTGCTGCCAATAAGTCCGAGCAATACAAAGGCGTTTGGTATATGTAAATAATTAATCCTATAGGATTAATCAACCAGATCAGTCCACTAATCTAAACAATATCCCATCAACATCTACGATGTCAGCGAGATACGTCTCGTTCAACAGCTTTGGATCTTGTTTATCGACGATGTAGGCGTTCTGTTGATAACTAGGCAGCCAGATCATCCGCTTAGGATCGATCTTAGCTGTAGCATCTTCGTAAATGCTCTTCATATTGTCGACAAACACAGGGTCTCCATCTTCGGGCATCAGCTTAGGCTTCTGAATCTTTGGTTCCTTCAGAACCTTTGGATCTGGTGTTTTAGCTTTCGACCCAGTCTTCGACCCAAGCAACACCGCTTTACGACTCAAAGAGATAGGAATTATCGAATCAATATCGATATTATCGGTTGATTCAAATAACTGTACATTCATCTTCCCATTAGGATTACCCATTTGGACAAGTGGAATCATATAGTCCTTGAAAGCCGGAATGACCATTCCTTTGTCAAAACGAGCAATATGATCCTTGGAGCCCTTGGGGTAAATGAGGTCACGATACACTTGAACGAGGTATGGCATAGCTGCATCGACAGCTCGATCAACGTTGAAACTTCCCATTTCAACCTTGTGACTCGCCTTCTCTAAAAGAGCTCGGACATTGCTCAAAAATCCTTTCACTTGCTGGTTATTCAGTGATTTAATGACAGAATATTTAGCCATCGATGCATAATCGATCCTAAAGTTCTCAAATCTCTCGATCATTTCTACAAGAATCTTCAAAGAGAATCGTAGACCACTCTTTGAGCGATACTTACCAAAAGCGTCTTTGATGAAATCGTCTTTATCTGCAATTTCACGAGGAATAAAGACATACCCTGAACCATAACCATCAATTGCGGCAGCAATGCAAGCACCGACAAATAATGGTAGCTCTTTACCCTTGACTTCTTTGCCTTCGGAGTCAGTGTATCTTCCCGAATTCTTCCAAAGCCAGTAGAACATTCCCATTCGAGGACTCAGTGGCAAATTCTGAACAAACTTCCCTGCTTCAGTAACAGACTTACCTGAATTACTCAGCAGTCCAATAAGCTCTAGACGCTCTTTCACATCCGCCATCACAGCTGTAGTAACAGCACCGTCAATGACTATCTTCTCAACTTCAAGGCTGCGGGAAATAAGATCTAAAATCAGGCCATCAGGCGGAATACGCTCGATTTCGCGTTTTCTGATTTCTTCAAACTCCGAATATCCTTTCTCTGTACACATGCGGTAACAAAAGCCAGGCTTAGTACGACCAGCCCGACCTTTTCGTTGTGTTGCTGAGATCTTAGAGATGTGAGCCGGAATCAACATTGTTCCACCGTTACCAGCTGTAACGACGATTTTCTCGAAAGTAGAATCAAAGACCCCAGACAAACCCGGTACAGTGATGCTAGCTTCGGCCACATTGGTAGAAACTACAATCTTCCTAAAACCAAAAGGTGGTTCATCAAGGTATTTCATTGAATCGCCATCCATGTTAGAGTATAAAGGAACAATCATCGTCTTCTCTGTGTTCTCTTGAAGAGCCTTAACGATCACCTGAATTTCAGGTTTACCAGGGCAGAAGACAAGCCAGCCATCGACTTCATTACTTGCTACGGGTCGAGCTTTATGCCATTCTGCCACAACAGCAGCAAGATCCGGATAGATTATCCGCTGAGCACTCTGATTAGACTCATAATCGCGTTTATGATAGAAGATTTCAACCGGGAAACTAGTACCCTTGTAGGCAGCTGTGAAGATATCCGATTTGTCAAATGGCACTCTACCAGGTGTGGCTGTAACAAGAATAAGTTGTGGTAGACTTTCTCCCAAGTCTAGAAGATATCGATACAAGTACATAATGAGATCGTAATCCAAACTACCTGTATGAGCTTCATCTAGAAGAACGTAGTCAACAAAACGTACACCTCGAGATTTTTCTGCCATCTTGAGTAACAAATTCTTGAGATGACCAGAAGTACAGTACACGATTGGTGTGATCTGAGTATCTCGGCTTCTCAAATATCTGTTAAAATACTTAGCTTCACGATCTGCAGCTGTTCCAACCATCTCTTTCGGAATCATTGAACTTACCGTTCGAGCAAGTCCCATAACGGCAGCAATTGTTGGCTGAACAACGAAAACTGACTTACGTTTCTTGTACAATCCGATTGGGAAAGTAGTAGACTTACCAGTACCCGTTTGGGCTACGATACTAAAAACTCGTTTACCTGATTCGTTGGAATCTATAATGAAGTTCTCAACGTCGGTGTCGGTCAGCATGTTTTAACACTGATGGTAATCCTCGATGCTATCAATCTTATGTTACATTTGAACCACTATACTTCTTAATTTACTCAAAAAATTCCAACTATGTCTTTAGCTATAGTTGGAAGTCGACATCACGGCACTGCAAATGATTATGCAATCGTTAAACGACTGACGGATGAATTTATACGAGATAAAGAAATTCATACAATCATCAGTGGTGGAGCTCAAGGTATTGACTCCCTTGCTGTGAAATATGCAAGAGAAAGAAATCTCAAGATTATAGTCTATCAAGCCGAATGGGCTTTATATGGCAAGTCTGCTGGTCCGAAAAGAAATGAACTTATTGTTCAGGCTTGCGACTTCTTGATTGCATTTCCATCGAAGTTATATCCATCTGTTGGTACTGAAGATTCTATCAAGAAAGCGTTAAAGAAATTTGGAATTGATTCTAAATACATTAGCGTTCATTCGATCTAGCATCGCTGTTTGCAATCAAGGAATTCCTTGATTTATTCCAAAATCTCTGAATCATCAATGCCTACTTCATTACGAATATGTCCATACATACGTGCCATCTTCATAATCAGATAATAAATGTATTCAGATATATAATCATTAGTCAGTGCGGCTACTGTGTCAATTGCCCGCTTGGTGATACTCGAGACCTTGGGCAGGTCCTTGTTATACTGTTGATAGATCCTTCCTAGTTCCGTAATGACACGGTTTCGAGATTCACGATTCAACTGATTTACAACAGCTACGGGGACATCTTTGTGGTGAGAATAGTTCTCGCCAATAAGTGTCTCAACAGTGTCAAAGGGCATAAAAGTATCAATAAATGTTTCCCATATGTTAGCTTCATCAAAGTGGCTCCAGGACTTAGTCTCTGGAAGGTACTTGATATCAACAAACATTACACGAATAACGACTGAGCCAGTTAAACAGATGTACTTGAGTCGTGTGCTCCACATTCCATATCCTGGAAGGTCAAGCAAGAACCTGTAATGTCCCATCTCTGGAATTGACATAGGCTTAATCTCGAACGAAACACCGCGAACAGACGGAACATCAACAATTAATCCGCCTGAAGGTATGAGTGTCTTCTTTGTTTCTGGATCAGCGATACGCTTTCCAGACAGTGCATACAAATTCTCTCGAATCCCAACATGCGAATAATGAGCTCCTCTGAAGAACATGGCATTTTCACGCCGGTTTAGCGGTATTTTACTTTCTGCTGAACCAAGAATGTAATCTCTAACAGAATCCCATGTAGCAACAGTATCTACATTGATCGAAAAACGTGTCTGATAAGTAAAGGCTCCGTATGAATAATCAGGGAAAGGAGCCAAGAACTTATGTCGTCGTTGCCGAGAATACACCAATAAAGGCAATTGATACTTTACCAAACTTTCAGCATCTGTCGAGTCGGCGAAATGCGCAAAGATCTCTGTCCCAAGAGGAGGAAGAGGAAGACCATTAGCTGCAGCCCAATCTAATGCCCGGGTCATCATATCACAAGAAACTAGTTTCCGAAGAATATGATTATCGTGCGTCGCATCTGCTATCGTAGCTTTCGAGTTAGCAATAACTACTTTATACGGCTGTTGAGCAATTGTGACACCACGAATAAGAGGAGGATCATAAGAAATCCCATCATTGTAAGGTTGAACAGCCGGATTCAAACGAACTTCATCTGTTGATAACAAACCATCATCGTAGACAACCTTATAAACACCAATCTCCGATGGATATTCTGGATGAAGATCAATCTCATCTGGACCCAAAGGTTCCAAGTTGGTGTTTGGACGAAAAGTTGTAAAATCTTTACTCCAAGGGACCGGTTTTTCAGGCATTGTCTTACCCATTGCGGCCTTAATTTCACGTTCTTTTGCTGTAGTTTCTTGGATACTCAGATACTCTTGAATAACATCTTTGATTATATTATTAATGGCGTCATCAGAGCCTTTAGGATACAAAATACCGGAATAGGCATTAATACCGAAAGATGCGCCATATCCATATTCATCAAACAATGATGTCTGATATTCCATTACGACTCGATGATAGAGGCTATTAGAATTCTTCATCATAGCAGTGAACAATGACTTAAAGCTCTTCTTGAACACATCTAAGGTCATTGGTCTACAGAGCTCCTTAATTTCTACTTCACTTAAGAAACGTTGACTTATCTCTGTACCGATTGATTGAAATTCAGGGCTACGAGTAGACTGTTCATGCGATAGAGCAATAAGAAGATTGATTGGATTTCTCCAATGAAATCCCCCGAAGGAGAACTTCAATGGAATGCGTTCCACGATTCTTGACACTCCATTAACTGTCCGCTCATCAATATAAGTAAATTCATCATCACGTCGAGAATTCAATGAGAAGAAACCATTGACTTTATCTACGGTATCAAAAGTCATTTCAGAAACTCTCAACTTTGCGGCCAAAGGATGTAAACGACGTGATACAAAAGTATGACTTTGATTGATCTTCTGTTCCTCAATCAATAGTTCCTGATTAGCAATACTCTTGAATTCAGGTAGCAACGGGACAGTAAGCCTATTAAGGATCGTCCAACGAGCCAAATCAGGTGTAAATCCTTCCGGAAGCTCAAATCCTTGATCAACGTATTCGATAGACATTTGAATTTGATAACAGTTTTAATAATGTGTTATAGTAAAGACAATGTTCAATTCTGATGCCGCGTTTACGGGAGCTATGCCGGTTCTCGCAATATCATCTTGCGTCAGTTCAGAATATGAACTGACGCAAGATGATATTGCGAGAAATGGGAAATATCTCAACAGACGTGATTGTAATGGTAAGACATTTTTGTTTTATGCAAGAACTCCAGATTTAGTAGAGTTCTTGATAGGAGCTGGTGCAAATCCAAATATATCCGATTTCTTTGGGAAAACACCATTAATGCATCACAAAGATCCTAAGATTGTTAACGTATTATTGAAGCATGAATGTTAATAAATTCCTATAGGAATTTAACGATCAAAAGATAATCCAAGAGCGCTTGAATATCGCCAAGCTTTCTCTGTAAGCTCATCGAGATCAGTCGGTATTGTGAAGTTCAGTTTAGCAATCTTATCCTGAATTTTGATACATCTTTGCGTCTTCTCTGCGAGAGAATGCTCATCGCCTATCAATACCGATTGAACAATCTTGGTCATCCGTTGAAGATTATGAGTCATTTCGGATTCAAGAGTTGCGATCCTCGAAAGTGCATCACGGAGTTCCAATTGTAGAATCTTTTCGGCCATTTCTCTTGGAGTCATAGACTTAATAAGCTCTGAAACTTCGTCATCTAAAGAAATATCACACTTTGAATCAGTGGATTGAGGCATCAATGAACGATCATTGGATTGTTCACTACTATCAAGAACTTCATCATTAGAATCTGTGGATTGAGGCATCAATGAATGATCATCGGGTTGTTCACCACTATCATCAAGTACCTCACGAGTAATCGAAGCTTGTCGAAGATGGATATGGCACATACCATTACTCTTGACATAATTCTTACAACCACCCTTTCGAGTCGTCTTAGAGCATCTAAGACGACTGTCATCTGTCGAAACAACAACCACTGATTCACATGATTCCGGTGTTGTAACTGAATCTGATTCATAAATAGCAATCGGGGTTAAGATTGGTGTAGCGACATCGGGCGTAAATCGTTGAGTATTGAAGCGAACCATAATTCAAAGAGATGGTTTTTATGTGTCTATTAATGTCATAAATAAGTTCATTTCTTGAGAATCATTATTATCAACAAGATAATAATGATCAAGACGGCAATTCTCATGACTGTGACATTATTAATGTTACAAAACATCGAATTTAAGAAGTTAGATTGACAGTTGAAATCGAAAACAGTTTCACATGGTGCATCATGTTGGCAGCCACAATACGAATCGCGGTTCATGGTCACCTGATCCTGGCATGATGGTATTTGCATCCCAGTTTTCTGTAAGAAACTTCCCTGTCCCCATCCTCCGCTAGTCTTGGGTCCATAAATAACCATATTGACGTAATCAAGGTAGAATTCGCCAATATCGCCAAAGGTTACTGATGGAGTACCATCTCCGTGTCTTAACATAGCAGCGGCAAAATTAATACTTGTTGGTGGCCATTCCAAGGGTGTTTGTTTAGGCCCGTAATATAAATTGCTTGTTGTATCAACATATACATCACCAATTGTCCCAGTACTGTTAGCAGGTGGACCAGATCCAGTTAAGAACACCATCAAAGTTTTTATACATCATGAACAATAATCTCTAGATTAGATACAAGATTAATGCGCCAAAATTTTTTATTTAACTCGTGAGCTATCAGTCTGTGAGTTATTTTTCATGAAAAATTATCCGAGTTAAGAGTCGGGAAAGAAATCGTTATTTTAGAGTTTAAATTGATACTTCTTGAAAGAAAACACTGCAAAAAAATGCACTTTCTTAACCGAAGCAAAACAAGTTGGGTGTATCAAGTTAAGGGACTTTTCGAGTCGACAGATGATCTGATCAAAGAATTGTCATTAGATAAACCAACAACAAGACATTCGATCAAGATGTTTGGGAAAGATGTCTTAATTCCACGATTTCAACAAGCTTATGGAAAAAGTTACTCTTATTCAGGTACTGAAGCAGTTAGTATTCCATTCACAGAAGCGTTAGACGAGGTCAAACGTATAGTTATGAGTGTTATTGAAGAAGATCTAGAAATAGATCCGATACTTTACTCATATAATATGTGTCTTGTAAACTGGTATGATAATGGCGATCATTACATTAGTCCTCATAGCGATGATGAACGTCAACTTGTACCAAAGTCTACTATAGCTTCTGTTTCTCTAGGAGCTACAAGAAAATTTCTATTAGCTCCGAAAAAGGGCGTCGATGGCATCGGAGATGCCGTAGCACTAAAGCTAGATCTCGAAGACGGAGATCTTGTTATTATGGGTGGAACAACTCAAAAGACTCACGTACATAGTGTTCCAAAAGACTCTAAATGTGAATCTCAGAGAGTTAATATCACATTTAGAGTCTTTGTGTGATGAAAGTTCATCACACTAATAACTCTTCCATAAATACTTGGATAACAACAATCCAACAAATCCTAAGACAATAGCTGCTATTCTAACCCGCCAATCATAAATTGCGGGTACACGTCCTTGCGTTGCTATAACGAGGATTAATTCGAAAGCCATATAACTTACAATGGTCATGAGGAAAGATTTATGATAAGCCCCGAAAACAAGACCCATCATAAAAGCTCCAAGAATCTGAAATCCCGGAGTGTAACTCTGTGGGTATAAATATTCTTGCCATTTGGTGGAAAAATGCAAAGTTTTACTGCCGAACCACTTTAACTTACTACCAAATCCTTGAATCCCAGAAATAGAACCTTCTGTTTGAGTTGTCATGCCTTTTAAAAATGCAGAGGCGCGAATTAGTTGCCATTATTCTTCTTATCTTAGGTATTCTAGCTGGGTCAGCATGGGGAATCGTCATGTATTTCAGATACAATAGACTTATTAGTACTGAGTCTGATAAATGTCTAGTGTATTCTTGTGGAACAGAAACTTCTAACACCGATCAAACATGTGTTCCAACGGGTACCGAATTAGCTCAACATCAGCCAATGTATGCTTATCGAACATCATCAGGAGGCGGTATCGAGTGTCAAAAGGATCGTGCTAGAAATCAAAGGCCTTTTAAGAATAATTCATAACATATTCGCGCGTTATGTACTAATATTTGTGCATTATACAAATCTTTTACCAAGTAAAAGAATGGCTAAGGCTTCGAGCGAAGTTCCTTTAGGAATTGCATGCATACTTGCGATTATATTCGTGGTATCTTTGATATTCGGATTTGCAATGACTCATCTTGTCAATGATGCAGCCGGTACGGCATATCCTTGGTGTTATGGCGATTGGATGTGCAAAGCTCCAAGCACAGAAGGTGGTATCTTTGTTTTCAACAGTCTTCATCCTAATGCATGCAGTACAGGAACTCCGTGTACAATCGGCGAGGATTACAACGTTTATAACTTGAACGCCGACGATCAAGGACTTAGTAAATGTGCTGATCCAGCTGAATCAGATACAATTATTGTGAATTTGGAAACAGGGTGTTATTGCTTGTCTGTAGCCACAAACAATCCGTGTACTCTCGCTGAATTTGAAGCTAATGCAGCAGATTCTGGATGTGATCAAACGCTTTGCGGACGGATGAACAAACATTGCGGAGAATTTGACATCAACATTCCCGAGAATGTGATACATACTTACAGTACCGATATCGATCCAAATGAATGGGTATGTCCAGGTACAACATTGACAACTAATTCTGATAACAGCAAAACCGGAAAAGTTTGCAGCTATACTTGCCCTAATAACACGCCAACACATCAATTACACACGGCAGATGATTTCTTCAATTCGGTCGTCTTTCGTTATGTTCGTCAAGCTTCTTGAAGATAACGGCTATAGCCGTTATCTATAAATGTCATCATACAAAAGCATAGTCATGTATCCACAAATTCGTTTAAGTCGTCTAGAGTTGATAGACGACTACCAGAATTTCATGGATACATGTCCAAAATTTGTGTTGATGTTTTTAGCCAACTCATTAGCCATTAAGTTTAATCCTCATAGAAATTCGATAGATGATCTAGTTCATGCAATTCAGAAAATTTCTCGAACACAACCATATTTAGAGGAGAATGACTTGAAAGGTCTTGCCGGATTTATCAATCCTCATGTTGACTGGGATAAAGAATCTTTAACGTTGGCTTTCAAGGATGCTTATAATTTCATGCCTCAAATACCCATATTACCTGCAAGATCTTTTGGTATTAAAACACCTGATGAGCCATTAACTATCGACGAGTTTATGATGTTCCAGATCTGTGTTCGCTATCGTATTCCTGTCTCAAGAGAAATGACATTTGACGAATGTCAGGAAGCTATTGGCGAATGGTCTTCGAGGCTTACGCCTCTGCGACAAAGTATCTTTCAGAGATTGTGTCAGTTTTCACGACAAAGACTCTTAAGTATTAAGAGTCATTTTGTTAGTTTGGAAGATTTGGAATTGTCTAATACTTCCGTTACTATAGGAGTTTCGGACATCAAGAGCAATACGGTTGCAAAAATTGCTAAATATTACCGTCTTGATGCTTCTGAATCTAAATGTCCTGAAGATGAATTAGCTTTACTTGAGCGATCGGAATCAAATTTTGTACCTGTGTGCTTGGAATGGAGAAGAAAGTTCCTTATCAATCCCAGCTATTATCATTTGGATTCACGTTACATCGCCAAATATGACTCTTTGTATCAAGATAAACCTCGAAATCATCTCAGATATCTATCAGGTGTTTCGTATAATTTACTAGGGTCCATTGAGAACTCACAAATAAGTAGTCTCGTTATTGGCCTAGATCCAAACATTGATCCTACCATGAATAAGAATACATCAATTATGTTCGATCATATCCCTATGTGCCAAACAGAACGTCTAAGAAAGTTTATTAGCTCTGATCGTTATACCAATTACGAGAAGAAATTCTCACTGATAGTTACACGTGAAGAGCTCTTAGATTGGTTCAAAAGTAGAGGTAATTTCACAATCCCATCAGATCCCTTAACTGAATTTGGTGAAGTCGATCTTAATATGATCATACGTAACTCTGTTGGTCATAAGATAGTCAGTGAAATTAAGAGTATCAAAGAAATTCGAGAACGTGACATCTCTGATACTATCAGTTGTTTGAAAGCTTTGAAGTCGACAGAAATACCAGTAAAGTTGTTGAAAGAATTAGAGAGTTTAGGATTGACTATGCGTGGATGGGAAACAGCATTTACCGGACTGGATGAAGTCGTTAAGTCTAAATGCTCATATGATACTATTAAATATCAAGAGCAAATAGAAGAACGCACTGAAACTAAGATTAAAGAGTTGCTTAAAGATCCTCGAATGTTAGTGTTGCTATCAAGGATTCCATTGATGAAAATCCGGAAGATTTCTGGTTCTAGCGATGACGACTCTGTAGGCACAGTGGTTACATATGGACGAGGTACATCGGTTAGAGATCGGCTAAATCTTATTATCACAGATCCTGAAGACAATAATGCTTGTATGCGGATTAATTCTAATATGGTTCTCATCACATCACACTTCTTTATGACACAGACAGAGCTTGTAGAGCCATTATTTAACATCGATGATCTTTATTGCCTTCCTGGTTAGATGTTCTATATCATACCATCTAAAAAATTCAACGAAGATAAAAATGGTTCGGCTATTCGATTCTAAATATTCTGATTGGGGTGAGAAGATCTCATCTAAACTTCCCAAGTTTAATATCCACCCGGATAAAGCACAATTGTTTGTCAATATGATGATTATTATCGCCATGTTGGGGGTTATTCCGGTGTTGCTTCAATGCTGGAAGGTTTACAAGACAAAGGAATCTAAGAGTATTTCTGTTTATGCTTACATTTTTAGCATTAGCTTGTCATTGCTTTGGATTACCTATGCATTGTTGACTCGTAATGCTATAATCATTGTTAGTAGCACGTTGTCAATCTGTGCTGCGTTGACCTTGATTTTCTTGTGTCGCAAGTACCGAGGGAATGATGCAGCGTTGGCTCTTGTTGATGGAAGCTTGTAAATGACACGTCGTTCACAAGCTTAGTGATGTTGCAATTGCAACATCTTAGACGAGTTCAAATCCATGTATTCCTGAAGGCTTTCGTTGATGTAACTCGTTTTCAGGTACACATATTTCACCCGCAGACAGACTGAAATGAACTGAATTAGTATCGATGTCAACTTGTTCGATCGTACAATTATCAGGGATTTCCATTCCCTTGTCCGTTGGAGTGGGTTTAGTTTCTATCCATTGTTGAAATGGTAAGCTAAAGTCTTCAAACTCATCTTGAAGTTGAAAATTAGACATAGCTATATCATGCAAAACATCGTAGTTGTAACTTTGCTGAAAACGTCGCTTCAACCGTAAGTCAGCAAGCTCTTCGACTTGATGAGGGTCTTCTATATCTGTGGCATTATCTTTCAGATGTTGAATAAATTCGACTAGCCTTTTAGCTACGAAAGATCCAGCTAGTGTCAACGGAAAGATCATGTTACAGCATCTCATGATTTTTAATAACTCTCGAATCTGTTCTGATAATCAATCCTATCTCTGGAGAATATAATGTCCAAATTTTGGATATTTTTACGCGGTACAGAAAGAAGTAAGATTTCGACCATATTCATCGGGTTGTTCTGAAATGCTTGTTACAGCAGTATCTGAATTAGCTGCAGAAACAATACCAATCTTCTCATAAACACTGGTAGCTACAGCTGAAGGAGTGTTGGAATAACGGACATACAATACAAAGAAGATGTTTGCCTTATTAGCCTTCAATGTGGCATCAGTTTGCTTAGGAATTTCGAAAGTGTTCACTATTGCTCCGGAAGGAGCACCTGTTATTGAACCGTCTGCCCCAGATGTAGGTGGGGCATTCCAAAGTCTGAACCAAGCTGTCTGACTGACGTAAGTGCTAGCTTCGCCTTGCGGATCATTAGCCGAATCGCCGGCATTTCGAACCACAGATCGAATAGCATACTGAGCGTAAATAGTTTTAGTGCAACCGACCGGTGCAGCTGTTCCGACAGAACCTGTAGTGTTAGCCACTGTGTTCGAGCTAGTGCTGTTAGCGGTTCCATAAGGACTCGATGTGAGCTTCAATGGACCGACCGGAGTGCCAGGACCAGTTGTCAACGTTGGACCCGTCGATCCAGCATCAGTGAAAGGCCATTTCTTCCAGATCCAACGAGTCGGGGAAAAATGGGAATTCTTTGAAAGAAAACCAATAATCATGCCAACAATGAAGAACACGACAACAACAAGGATTAATGTAAGAAGAAATCCGAAAAGCACAGGAGCCGCATTCTTCTTGATGACATCAATGACAGTACTCGCTGCTATTAATTCACCCATTTCACGTGATAAGGTTTTTATCTCCTCGATTTTTCTTTGTTGTTAGTAATTTGTCGTTTTCTCTCAATATATTCGAAATCCGGCGATTTATAGGTCGAGAAAAAATCGCCATTTGATTGATCACTCGAGATTTTAATTAGATGTTTCTAAAAACCCATTGGTCATGAAAAATGCATTGTTTCGTAAGATCGTGATCAATGATCCGACTAAAAAGAGCACTCCTCAACCTGACACCAATGCAGTTGGTTCAGGTAGAGCCCGACCTGCTGGTTCGCCGGCAGTAAAGGGGCAAGATCGTCCTCGAATGGGAGCAATCCGTAATAATGAGGCTACTATTATGACTCGGCAAATGCCATTCGATAATTTCACGATTAAGCGTGCTCAAGTGATGTACATGTCTCAAGAAGAACTCGAGAAGATGAGTATTTTAGTCATGCATGACGATAATAATGGTATTCTTCAGAGCACTATTCATGATCCTCGAATGGGTCCATTAGATGCTAAGAAGACACTGTGTAGCAGTTGTGAATTGTCCAAGAGCTATTGTCCAGGTCATCTTGGACGAATTGATCTTGTCGAGCCTATCATTAAGCAATCAGCTTATGATTATGTAGTATATGTTCTTCAGAGCGTTTGTCATAAATGTGGATCGTTACTTCTTGATCGTGAAGTGATTGAAAGCTATGATTTTTCATCGGGACCTGAACGGCTTAGGCAGATTGCATTAAAGAGTGCTGGTACCGGTAAGACTGGTGGACAGCATTGTCGTAATCCGGCTTGTAAGTATTTCGGCGGTTACAATCCTAAGATGACTACAAAGCCAGGGAAGATGATCAGTATTGATGTCAATAGCAACGGTACAATTGTGGCTTTGAAGAGTTCAACGATTGTTAAGATTTTTGACGCGATTAGCAAGGAAGATCTTGCAGCTCTAGGATTTAAGGACACGCTGAACGATAAGGGTGAAGTAGTTTACAAGAACCATCCTAATAACTTTATCTTCCAGAGTTTTCCTGTCATTCCTGAGTGTCATCGCCCAATTGTCATGACTTCGGAGGGTCGGGAAAAAGATGATCCGTTGACAAGTATTTATCGTCGTATTCTTGAGATCAATAATACGTTGAAGGAGATGAAGCTCTCTGGTTCGACAGTAACTGGAAGCAAAAAGGAATTCACCATCGAAGATCTCGATTTTGCGGTGAGTTCTCTGTTAAAGGCCGGCGATGATAAATCTGCCATTAACAGCCTTGAAGCTGCTAGCACGATTAAAGGGCGTCTTTCTAAGAAGAAGGGTTATTTCCGTTGTTACGCAATGGGAAAACGAGGGAATAGAACTGGTAGATCCGTCCTCGGGTCAGTTAGTATTCCTTTCGGTTTCATTGGCATTCCAAAGGAGATTGCAAATAACTTGACTATCATTGAGCGTGTTTGTGACAAAAACTTTGATTACTTGAATAAGCTTTTTGCCGAAGGGAAGATCCCATTTATTGTCAACTCGAAGGAGCGGATAAATGTTGAACGTAAGCGTAATGCTCGTCTAGAGATTGGCAATGAAGTGTGGCGTTATCTTCAAGATGGTGACCCCATTATCTTTAACCGACAGCCAACACTTCATAAGCAATCAATGATGGGTTATCTTGTAAAGACTTATCCAGGGAAGAGTCTTGGTCTTCATTCATCATATACTACACCTCATAATGCTGATTTTGACGGAGATGATGGTAACATCTATGTTACCACTAGTTATCAAGCCAGAGCAGAGATCATATTTCTTGCTAGTTGCTGGAACAACATTATTTACCCTCAATTCTCTCGACCTGCCATGGGTATCGTTTTCAATGGTATCACAGCAGCATATTTGATGTCAAAGCATGGACCATTTACTCAATTCTTGTGGGACGAAGGTTTACAAGTCTTAGGGAAGTTCCAAGATCGTGTCCAACGAACTGGCATGTTCCCTAGCCTCATGGAACGTGGAAGTCGATGGTATTCGGGCGATAATCTGAGATGTGGTGCCATGCTATTTTCATCATTGTTGCCTCAAGATTTCTGGTACAGCCATAAGGGTGTTCAGATCATCAATGGTATTATCGTCCCGACAACTAATGGTAAACCTGATCCGGCCGGCAAGCCTGGTGTTTTAGCAAAGAAGCATGTCGGTGATAAGACCGGTAGCATTGTTCATCAACTGTATCACAACTACGGTACTAACGTGGCTGCACGATTCTTCAGTGAATGTCAGTTTCTTATGGATTGGTTTATCATGAGGATTGGATTCACGGTTGGTTATGCCGATTGTTCTGTTGGAGTCGATGAGGCTGTTCGTATCAAGGCTATTGTTTTGAAGGAAACAGAGAAGGCGCAAGCGAAAATCGAAAGCTTAGGATTGCCTCATGACAATATGAGCCAAGTTGAGCTTGATTATCGTGAAGAGACTATTCGAGCTGCTCTCGGTAATGTGACGACAGCTGGCACAGAGATCGTAAAGAGTGGTCTTTCTGTTAATAATAATCTTCGTATCATGGCTGATTCTGGCGCTAAAGGTAGTGTTACCAACATTGCTCAAATTACTGGTCTTATTGGACAACAAAGTTTCAGAGGTAAGCGACCTCCATTGAAGTTTAACATGGATAAGTATGGAAAGGGTCGACGATTCTTACCGTATTATGACGTCGAGCCAAAGGGAGGCGTCGGTAATATCGAAAACCATGGCTTTGTTGCCACTAACTTCAATGAAGGGATGCGACCTGGTCAATATTTTGCCCATATGATGAATTCTCGAACTGGTATCATTGATCGTGCGCTAGGTACTGCCGCTACAGGACATATGAGTCGAATTATTAATAAGACTCTTGAAGATGTTCGCCTCGGTTACAATGGCACTGTTTGTAAGGATAATGGTGGTATTATCGAGTATGTCTTTGGGAGTGACGGATACGATCCAAAGGCTCTCATAGAGACTAACACGCCTGGAACTGGTATGATGTGGAGTCCGATCGATGTTTCATCTATTGTGTCGAAGCTTAATGCCGAAGTTGACTACCCGTTAGAATAATCCAATTGGATTATTACTAGAAGTTTCTCTGATTAGGACTTAGTGTTGTTCAGAATGTTGTGATAAGCAAGTCCCGCAAGAAAAGCATTTATGTTCTATCTTACAAATAGATCCTGCTGTCCAACATTCAGAACTTAACCCGCAACTAGGACATGATACCCGATTAGTAGTATATGATATGATATCATCTTGCTCGGATGAAGACTCCGTCAAAATCCGAAACGGTGTTACTCGACGACGAGCTAACTCGTACTTCACAAGAAGCAAAGCAGTCTCTGGATGCTTACCATTAATGGCCCGATGAATAGGTGTGTTACCAGACTTGTTAACAACATTAAGACTCGCTCCAAGACCGAGAAGACGTTCACACATCATTATGTCTCCATGGAATGCAGCGTTGTGTAGAAGAGTATTTCCTTTACTGTCAATAGTATGAATAGAATCTTCAGTCACAAGAAGACTAACGATTTCAAACAGCTCCTTACGAGCTGCTAAAGTCATCAAATTTCCTGTCTTTGTGATGCCATAAAGACTATCAAATGCACATAGCGTAGACGGTAAAGGCTTCTCGGGAACTGTTGACATGATATCATTTTCCAACGCATCATCTGACCATAAATGAAATACTGATTGTTCCCAAGAAGGTTGATTATCAATCGTGCTAGTATTGGATTCGTTGTCTTTATGAAACTGCTCAAGAACAGCCTTCTGTTCTGTAGGCTGCTCGTCGCAGATTTTATCCGATGTATTCACAGTAGAAGTAAAAGGCCAGATCATTATCAAAGTTTTTTTTGTCTTGGTTTGAATCTAAATTAGGTTCAATCTGTTCATCGACTAGAAAACTTCTCCAATAACACTCGGCGTGCTTGTTGCTTAAACCCAGAAGTTGCAGGTAGAATCTTGATATTTTCTTCACGGGCTCGCTTAAAATTACCTTTTTCTTCAATATATTGAGCGACAAGCTTGTAATACTTAGTCTTCCCTTGATAATAAGGCTTTAATACGAAGCGAGTATATCCATTACTTTTCGCTAAGGCTTCGATTTCTGAGTCGCCTTTAAACGAAATGTTCTTGTTCGCTTCAGTATACCATTCGCGATCCATTCCATTTTTGATCAAGACTTTCATGATTTTCTCAGCTTGTTCTTCTTCGGTAGTCCCTGGTTCAAACCTCAAACTCTTAATTTCTCGAATGATGTCTTGTCCAATCTTAACCGAATCAGCGTGACTTTGAAGACCTTCAAAGAATTTATCGGTTAATTGGATCATCCCTGTTGTCTTCTCGACACGAGGATTGGTAACTTCACCGGTGAAGAACTTATAGAAGTCAATCAATGTTGACTTGTAGACATATGTTCCTTCCTCCTCAATATTAATCGGGTTAGCAGTAAAATAAGCAACAAAGAATCTAAGGATCAACTCCTGTGGATGGTAGTACAATCCTCGATTACTTAGATACAACTTTCGTCCGATCAAAGACAATGCACCAAAAACAGATTCCATTGTATCTTCAACAATGGCGGCAGTCTTCTCAATATCAGGAGAGACCCTGACCCATTTATCAAAGTTCATCCGTCGAGAGATCTCAGGCTGTTTACGTTTCGACATATACAAGTTGTTAATTGTAGTGAACACATGTTCAGATTCTACACGATGATATTGGAACAAGTACTGCTTAAAAGCCGCCTTCAAATCTCCATCACCCAAAAATTCAAGTACTTGATAGTTTCGATGAGCATCAATTGAGTCATGAGTGAAAGCATCAATCCAATGACGCATAAACTCTGGTGTTGTCATGTCGGCGCGAGGATCATAATCCGGATCAACGGTGAATGCAAGAAAGTTCTGAATGAACTTCCGGAACCGACGAATATCAAACATATCTTCGATATCAGTAGTTGGAAGTATTGGTGAAGTGATTGTCTCGTAAATACTAATAGCATCCATTTTTTATGATCTTAGATTATGATCAAGTATTGATCATTCAAATACGAATGATCAAATCATATTTCTGATAGAAACATCGACACGACAAACTTTTCTATTTACGGACCAAAAACCTCAACTGGATGGACTAGACGTGGGACAATTATTGAAGATCATAGTCGTAGGCAATACGGTAGAGTCTATCAAAGTTCTAGAGGTTCAACATCCATGAGTCTATCAGTCAATAATATCATGATCATCATAATTATAGTCGTTGTTATCGCACTGGCGATGAAAGTATTGTAGATTTTCTCAAAATTTGAGAAAATCACTAATCTAAAGCTGGACTACCGTGATATATTGGAATTTTCGTTGATAAACAATTTTGGATTTCAATTGATTGTATAGCCACCCACATCTTATTTTTCTAAAAGCGATCATTATCATGCCGGCAAAGAAGAAGGATATAGCTGATAAGTCTCTCGGTCGAAGTTCGAAGAACTTTAAAGGTCGTTCAGAATATGAGCATATCTATAAAGCCCCTGATATTGTTGCAGGATCTGCCAAACGCAGGCCGAAGGAAGAGTACATTTTCGATTTCGAGACTGGAAAGTTTAAGAAAGTAACAATAGATCTTCCAGATGCTGTTAAGCGTGTTTTCCTGGAGATTTTAACCAATGCTGGCGATGCTGCTTACTTTAGTCTATTACATGGTGTTGATCCTGGTCCGATAGTCTTTGAGGTAGCTGATGACGGGTATTTGTCCATTAGTAATGGAGGATTACCAGTTCCTGTTGAACCTCACGAGATGACAACAGAATCTGAGCTTCATCTTGTTCCTACCAAGACATTTGGTGAGATCAGACAGGGTTCAAGCTACGATGAGACGATGGAGCGAATGGGTTGTGGTCGTAATGGCTATGGCTCAAAGCTCACTAACATCTTTTCGAAACATTTCATTGTTGAGATTGGAGATATTGGTCGTAAAGATTCTGATGGTAATCCAATCGCTGGTC
>CALMQQ010000178.1 GCA_937871845.1 uncultured bacterium | reverse complement strand
TGCTAAAATTTGAAAAAAGAACTGTTGTTTACTTGAAAGGTCGAATTTGTCATCAACTGCACCCGAAATCATCAGTACCAAGACTCCAAAGATTATTCCCCACATCTGAGTTGTCAACTCAACCGAAGTCATAAAAATCAACAGAAACGGCACTAATACCGCAAGTCCACCCAGACGAGGAAGTGTTCGATTATGAATTTTCTGCTCCAATGTTTTCTCTGCGCGAGGTCTTTGTGAAAGAGGTAAGTCGATAAATCCATATCTTCTTGCAATGTAACCCACAAAAGGAGTGAGCAACAAGCTGATAGTGAATGCCACAAAAAGTTGAGGACTGAATTCTAGGTAGGGTTTTATAAATTCTAAATCAAACAATTTAGTATATTAATACAAAAGAAAATAACTGAACATAGGCAATGAATCCTAGTAACGATGTAAGAATAAGTGTCAAATTTATCATAGTAGCCAATCTTCTGTCGAACTTAAAAGTCAGGGTATTTAATCTTATTAAAATAAATAACACAATTAAGAGTACGAACGGTATTAATAAATAGAATTCCTTATCAATCAAATTCCAAGTATTGTTTGATTGTGAGTAAATAAGTGGCAATTCTTTGGGTAATTCTTGGTATTTGGTTATTACAATGTAGATATTGAAAATTACCAATAGAACAAAAAGTAAAAATGACAATACACTGAGGAAATTCTTCCAATATGGTAAAGCTTCAACTGTGGCCTCCATATAGGCTAATTTTCTTTTTATCGTATAATATCCCTCGAGTTTGTCTTTCTTTAAATCAAGGGAGATTTGCTCAGGTTTTCTTTTTTTTGTTTTACCTAAATTTATATACAAGTGGTTTCAATAAGAATATTCGTATTTTATCAGTAGTGATATAAGTAGTAAATGAAAAGGTAATTTAGCTGATTAAAATATCTTCTAATACTTGCCAGAAAATGTAATATTGGGTAGATTAAAGAAATCATGATAAAACGTTTTATCAGTTTCAACTTTTCATTAATAACAACTATTCTCATTTTAGTGAGTTTTGTCTCGGTTTACTTCAGATTTCGATTATTAGATCCCCAAGTTCATATAAATGCTTTTGAACAAGTAGAATCAACAGAAAGGGTTTCGGAAATTATTGACGAAAACTTAGATAATTACCTAAAAAATGAGCTTGAAGTCGATGATGAGAACAGTTTCCCCCCAAAATTAACTGCACGGATAATCCGAACGATTTTAGAAAATATTAATTTCGAAAGTGTTTTGACGAATGCATGGGGCAAAAACGTTGAATATGTGACGAATTGGCTGAAAGGAGACTCAGAGTTTATGCTATATTTCCCCAAAGAGCTAATTATTGAGAATTACGAAAAAGCAGGAAGTGATGAAAATTTTGTGAATGATTTAATAACCATATCTGGATACTCAGATTTGCCCCAATGTAGTTCCTTGTCGGATATCACTGACGCTACTTACCTTATCGGAGAAATTGAATGTGGAGGTCCATTTTTGAAAGAATTTATTGAAAAAGATTTTGTCGCTAGATTGGGAAATGTGAATGGACAAACTTTTCTAGAAGGATTCTTGGGGGAAGTGTTAGGTGAGATAGACGAAGAGTACACCTTGAAAGACGAAAATCTACAGAGGTTTAATAATTCAGAGTTTTCAAAAATTCCAACTGTATTAGAAAATATTAAATTGTATTCAATTTTCGGATTTCTAACTGCATTCGTGAGTGGATTCCTCGCTATTAGGTTTTCAGAAAAACCCGCATTAGCTTTTTTAAAAATAATTGGAAATGTTGCAGTCTTGATAGTTTTACTCAGTTTGATATCCAAGGTTGCCTTGAGACTTGTTGCAGACTTTCTTCTATGGAGAAACATTAACTTATCATCAAAAATTTATAACGAAGCAAATGTTAAGTTAATAATGGATTACGTTAAAGATCTTACAGGAGCAATATTAGATAAAATTCTCGTAGAATTTATGATAATCGGAATTATATTGATAATCTTAGTAATAGTGCTATATTTCATTTTCAAATTCGCAAGACTAATAAAAAATGAAGAAGATGAGGAATATGACGATGAAGAGGGGGATGAATATGAAGAAGAAGACAATGAGGGTGAAGTTGAGGTTCAACATAGAGACATAAAAGATTTTGAAGAAAAATTATTGACTCAAAATAGTGACACTATTTAGATTTCTCTCCTGATTTCTTTGTGCTAAACTTTTAAATATATATTATTCATGAGTATGGATTCTACTTTCGATA
>CALMQQ010000177.1 GCA_937871845.1 uncultured bacterium | reverse complement strand
TGTGCGTGAACTTTATGAAATTGGTCAGCAGGTAAAAGTCGGTGATGTTGAAGGTGGGACTGAATATCTCTACACATCTACTGACCGAACCTTGGAATTTGGTGCTATTTTGGTTGGATTTCTAGCCGTAATATTGTTTGTGGTTGGTTTCAAATATACTCAAGATCTGTTTCCCGCTGTAACATTCTTGCTCATGCTTGTTTCGGGAGTGTTTAGTTTAAGCACAGAAGTAAGGTTTGTTTTTCTTAGTATTTTAGGATTTATGGTTATCTTTACCTTTATTTCCATGATTTGGTACTTTGAGGATCTGTTTATAGGTGTTTTATCTGGACTAATGATTGGCCTTTCTCTCTTATTCAGTGTCCTACTATATTCAATCTTAATTAATTTTACTAAATCAACTGAACCAGTTCACTTTTCAGATTTGTTTAGTTCAAACTCTGTTATAAATGACTTCAACCAAGCTAAAATGTTGGTTATTATGATTTTTACATATAGCTTATTAGTCTACGTTTTCAAGATTTTGATAAGTAAGTCGATAGATTATAGAGGAAACTTAAAGAAGGTAACTAAGGAGAAATTAATAAAATTTACAGTTGATACTGTCCAAGCGAAAGTAGGCCAGTTATTAAATCTAATTTTCTTTCTTGCACTAGGCTTAAATTTTTTGGGTCTAATTAGTGAGGATTATTCCATTTATAAATACATATGGAATAACAGTTTCTTTTTGAGTGTGGTGATAGATGGTGTTGTTGCAGGCATTACTTTGATAGTTGGAGGATATATAATGGCATTGATTACGGGAATTTATCTATCTTCTAATACCCCAGTTTCCAAAGAGTCAAAATAATACATATTCAAACATCTAAATTGCTTTACTACTCTTAACTCAAGTATAATACCTTTTCTTAGCTTTTATTAGTTTTGTTAATTATGGCCAATTATAAATTTCTAGAAAAAACCCAAGATGAAGATTACACAGTTATAAAACTGAAAATTGAAAGTGATGTTTTTGTAAAAAGAAAAGACAAAATATTCAATAAGTTGACTAAAGATATGAAAATTACAGGTTTTAGACCTGGAAAGGCACCCAAACCGATGCTCGAAGCTAGACTTGGGGCTGATTTATACGAAAATACTTTAAATGACTTGTTGCCCGAAGTTACATATGAATATCTTAGCGAAGAGAAAATTGATTTCCTTGGAAGATTAAACTATGAAGTGATAAAAGTCAGTGACGCAGAAGGTGTTGAATACAAAATTAAATTTATAAAATATCCAGAAATAAAATTACCTAAGTTCTCAAAGATAAAGGTTCAGGATGAGAAAATCGAACTCACTGAAGAAGAAATTGATGAAGAATTAGCAAAGATCTTTAAATACAAAGAAGGCAAGGATGATTCGAAGAATTCAGAAAAAACAAAAAAAACAATCACGGATGAAGAAGTAAAATCCCTTGGCGTGGGCTTGAATACGGTGGCAGAGATTAAGGATTTAATTAGGAAGCAACTTGAAATCCAGAAACAAAACCTTGCTAAGAACAAACAAGCGCAAGAGGTAATTGACCAGGCTATTGAGATGTCTAATATTAAAGCTCCTAAAAGTCTTCTTGATGGTGAAGTCGCAAAAAAAGAACATGACTATTCACATAGAATCGAAGACTTAGGTTTGAAATTAGAAGATTTCTTGAAATCACAAAAAACAACGATTGAAGATTTACGAAAAGGATGGCAGGACGAAGCAGAGAAGCAAATCAAAACAGATCTATTGTTGTTTGAAATCGCAAAAGTAAACGAATTAAAGGTGCAAAACGAAGAAGTAAATGCAGAAATAAATTCGATTACTGATGACAAACTAAAAAAACAATACGATTCCTACGATGGAAGAAACTATATTAGTGGAATTATATTGCAACAAAAAGCAATCAATTGGTTAATGCAAGAAACCGGCATTAATCCAAAACCAGCTCAAGAGAAAACTGAGAATAAAAAATCTTAACTTCATCAATTGCAGTTAAAAAAGTTAAAATTTACTAATTTCCGTAACCTTGACCTAAAATACGAACCAGGCCCGAGATTTAATGTGATTTTGGGCAAAAATGGTCGTGGTAAAAGCAATTTCCTCGATGGTATCCAACTTCTTAGTAACGGAAAATCATTTAAAGGATTTAACAACGCTGACAATTTGAACTTTAATTCTGATTTGAATTACGCGAGGATTGAAGCGCTATTAGAGTCAGATGAAGCTACAAATTTAGCTACAATATTTATAAAAAATTCCGAAAGAAGTTTTTCACATAAATATACAATCAATGATAAACCGACTTTAAGCAGTAGGTTTTTATATAGGCTAAAAACGATTCTATTTACCCCTGAAAGCTTAGAGTTACTCATTGGAAGTCCAGATGCTCGAAGATCAGAGTTAGATGAGTTAATTTCGGTGTTTGATAAAGATTTCGCACAAGCTGTGAGACAGTATAGTTTTGTGATGCGTTCCAGGAATAGATTACTGATTAAAATAAAAGCTGGGTATGCAAGTAGGGATCAATTAACATATTGGAACGAGCGGTTGATTAATATCGGATCTGAAATTATTTTGAAAAGAAATGCTTATCTAAAAGAAATCATTCCTAGTCTCACAAAAACATCCGAAAATCTATTTGTAAACTTTGGTAAAGGTGAATTTAATATCAAATATATAAGTCCTTTAACAACAAGTAAAAATAAGATTGAAGTGCAATTTAGTGAAAAACTTGAAGGAGATTTCTCTAGAGAAGTCGCCATTGGAAGAACCATGTTTGGTCCCCACAGAGACGATTTAGAGTTTTCTTTAAGTGGTAGAAATCTCCATGTTTTCGGTTCAAGAGGTGAGCAGAGATTGGCGACGATGATATTCAAAATTGCGAGTTATGAGTATATGACGGAGCTTTATGGAACAAAAATAATCTTGCTTTTGGATGACATTTTATCGGAATTAGATAAACCAAATAAATCAAGATTGATTGAGTATGTTGAAAAAACAGAAGCACAGATATTTTTCACTTTGGCTAATAAAGCAGATTTGCCCAAATCAATTATGAATGAAAGTAAGTTGCTGGAATTATAACTCTGAGAGGATTTTGTTCAAGTCGTTTTCGGTTAAGTTCCCTGGAAGAGTGTTGTATACATCGATAGCTTCGTTTTTGTCGACTGAGGGTTTACCTGCGAATTTCTGAATTTCTTCGCCCATTTCCAAATCAATAGGTGTTCTTTGAGCGCCAATCATACCGTTGACTGGATTGATGACATTCAACATGTAGGCATTACCACAAATTGAGCATTTCAAATGAAAGACGGTATTACTAGGGGAAGATTTCACAATTTTGAAATTTGTCTCGGTGTATTTTGATCCGCAATTATCACAATGCTTCGGAGCAACAGCGAGCAGATTTCTAAGTATATTTTCGTCTTTGTTGTTAAAGTTATCTTGCATTATTCTAGTATAACTATATTTTTTGTTTATGGTCAACTGAATTAATTGATTTTTTTATCGTTTGCAAACTGAGGTTAGCACATTTAATTCTCGATATCGTTAATTCAACCTTGATTATCTTGAGTAAGTCATCCGTTGTGAGCTTTTGTATTTGTTTTATATCTTTACCTTTGGCATATTCTGTCAGCTTTGAAGCTGAAGCAATTGCTACTGCACATCCTTCACCAGTAAAACTAATTTCGTCAATCTTGTCTTTCTTGAGTTTGACAAATAGCTTAATTTTATCACCACAACTGGAATTTTCTAACTCTATTATAGCATCTGCGTCAACGATCTCGCCATAATTTCTAGGATTTTGATAGTGATCGATCATATCTTGACGGTATAAGTCCATTATCTTTTAAATTGAGTAATAAGCTTTTTTATAGAGTTTGATAATCTTTTTACATTTTCGATGTCGTTGTAAATGTATAGTGATGCCCTAGCTGAAGCTGGAATTTTTAGGGTTTCTCTATGTAATATCTGGCAACAGTGGTGTCCCGCTCTGATAGCTATATTGTCTTGATCTAGAATTTGTGCGATGTCATGAGGATGAATTCCTTCAATACTAAAGCTAAATACAGGTCCTCTTTTCTCGAAGACTGGTGGTCCATATAGGGTTAGTTCTTTAATATTTCTTAATTCATCTAAAGTAAATCTCGTTAATTCAGACATATGTTTCTCAATTTCTAAGGTGTCTTGTCGTTTTAAATAATCAACTGCTTTTGACAAACCAATAGCTCCAGCAATGTTAGGTGTACCTGCTTCAAACTTCTCTGGAAGTTCTGCAGTAGTAAAAGAATTTCTTTTTACAGTGGATATCATACCTCCTCCAACTTTAGAAGGGTTTAATTTTTCTAGCAAATTCTTCTTTCCATACAAAACCCCAATTCCAGTTGGTCCCATCATTTTGTGTCCAGAAAATGCATAAAAATCTATACTTTTACTATTTGATAAATCAATTTTGTGATGTGGTACATATTGTGCGCCATCTCCAATACAAAAAATGTCAGGTGAAATCGACTTAACTTCTGAAAAAATAGCGCCTAGATTATTTATCGTACCAAGTACATTGCTCATATGTGTCAATGAAAGAATTGACACGTCATTTTTTTTAATTACATCGTATAAGCATTCCAAGTCGAGTTCGTATTCTTCAGTCAATTTAGCATATTCAATATCCCAACCTAATTTACTAACCAACATCATCCAAGGAAGTATGTTACTGTGATGTTCCATCTCTGATAACATAATTGTCTTCTTGCCTTTTGAATCTTTAAAATGCTCAAACAGTATCTGTGCAAGTATATTCATTGATTCTGTCGTACCTGATGTGAAAATTATTTCTTCAGGTTTTGCCCCAACGAATCGTGCAATATTTCCTCTAGCATTTTCAAATTCAATGGTAGCTTTCTCTGCAAGTTTGTGAATTCCACGATGGACATTTGAGTTAAAGTTCTGATAGAAATCGACAATAGAGTCAATCACGACTTGAGGTTTCTGCGTAGTTGCTGAGTTATCCAAGTAAACCAGGTCAGGGTTGTTATTGAAGATTGGGAAGTCGGATTTATTCATTAATTCGTGAACATAAATATACCCATTAATGTACCACCTGCAGCCCCAACAAGAGACCATAAACGAGCATTCCTAATGTCTTTTGCTGTAGGAGTGGGATCTATGTCAAAGTTTTGCTTGGCTTGTAAGCCAGGCATATATTTTGCAACTCCATAAAGGATAGTTGCACCTAATACACCCATCATAGTTGTTGGTACTGTAGTTGATAAGAATTCTTCCATACTTAATTATAACATTTTATCAATTGGTTGCGCCGACTACACGATATAAATAATTAGTTACAGTAATCAAACCACCTATGACTGGTGGTAAATATTTTTGTAAATTATTCATAAATTTGATTTCATTTTCTGTGGGGTATTCAGGACGACCGATATCAAATCTTCTGGCAAAGACAAATGCAAAGTGTGATATAACTGTCGAAACAGCTCCTGCGAATAATGACTCGGTGATTGTACCTGCCTGATTTTCCATTATGATGAGTTAGTTATCTTAATATTTATATCA
>CALMQQ010000176.1 GCA_937871845.1 uncultured bacterium | reverse complement strand
CTAAGGATATGAGAGATGAAATAGATGAAGAAGAATTGTTGGGAGATAATATTTATATACCGAATGAGTTGGATAAACCAAGTTTATCAAATGATGAAATAACTAAATTCATCGAAAACCAAACCAAGCATTTAAATCAAGAACAAATAAATCAACTAATATCAGCAATTCTGAAAGAGAAAAGGATTTTCGCTGTAAATCCTAATAATCCAGGAGTACAAACTAAGACTAAAATGCACATTGAGCTAAAGCCTGATACGGCACCAATAAAATTACCAGCATACAGAGCTTCACCACTCATAGCTAATGAAATTAAGAAAACTATTTCACAGTTATTAGGTGATGGATTAATTGAGAAAAGTACCTCATCATGGAGTTTTCCAGTAGTAGTAGTTAAGAAAGCGGACGGAACCTATCGGTTCTGTGTAAACTATTCTAAGCTAACTGAGAAAACTATTAAGGATGCCTATCCTTTACCAAGGATAGACGACACATTGGATCAGCTACACGGAGCCAAGTATTTTACAGTATGTGATGCTTCCTCTGGGTTCTGGCAGATACCAATAGCTGAGAATGATAAAGAAAAACTAGCCTTTGTAACTACCTTTGGGACATACCAATGGAAAGTTATGCCATTTGGTTTTACTAATGCCCCTGCAGTATTTCAAAGAGCTATACAAGAAACACTAGACGGTGAATTATTCCTAAGATGTTTAGTTTACATTGATGATATTTGTATATATTCTAAAACTTTTGAACAACATATCAAAGACATACTAATAGTATTTGATAAACTAAACCAACACAATTGGAAACTCAAGCTAAAGAAATGTCAATTTGCACAATTAGAAATAGAATATCTAGGACATGTTATAACGGAAAACCAAATTAAGGTTCATCCAAAGAACATAGATAAAGTGAGGAATATGAAGAGACCAAACTGCATCAAAGATATACAAGGATTCCTAGGATCTATTAATTATTACAGAAGATTTATCCCTAATTTAACAGAACTTACCCAACCATTATTATTAAATCTAAGGAAAAACGTAGAGTTTACTTGGGGAAATGAACAGGAAGAAGCTTATCTAAGAATATTAGAATTATTCTGTGCTTTTCCAATCCTAACTATGCCAGATTATAACCTACCTTTTATTTTAAGCACAGATGCATCTGGAGTAGGATATGGAGGAAAACTAAGCCAAGAAATAGACGGGATAGCTAGAGCTAAGCCTATTTCTTATTTTTCTGGAGCGTTTACACAGTCACAAAAAGCTAAGTGGAATCACTGGCAAAAAGAAGCTTTTGCGGCAATTAGAGGAATCAAAAG
>CALMQQ010000175.1 GCA_937871845.1 uncultured bacterium | reverse complement strand
AGATAAATTTCAAAAATACTATCATCATCATGACATCAAATATCGGTGCTTCTGAAATTGGGAAAGATGATGTATTAGGATTTGGAGTAGATGATTCTGGACAGACAGATGAAAAGGTAGACAAGGCTTTCGAGCAGATGCGCGAGACATTAATGAGAGAGTTAAAAGATGAACTTCCTCCAGAATTTCTTAATAGAATCGATGATATAATCATTTTTAGAGGTCTAGATTTGGGCGATGTTCGTAAAATCACAAAGATCCTTGTTGATGAGCTCAATCAAAGGCTTAAAGAGAAAGGTATACAAGTTGCTGTCACTCAATCTACAGTTAAACACATTGCAGAAGCTGGTTATGATAGTGAATATGGAGCTAGAAACGTAAGGCGTAAAATTCAGGAGTTGGTTGAAAATCCATTGGCAGATTACATTCTCGAAAACAGCATTAAACCAGACGGAAGTAGGCAAATTATCGTAAAGCTCGAAAAAGGCAAGTCGGGTTTAGTTTTAAAATAACTTAAATGTCAAAATTATCCCAAATAGGCTATATTTGTAGCAATTGTGGTTTTGAAACTAGTAGATGGCTTGGGCAGTGTCCTCAATGTCTCGAATGGAACAGTTTCGAAGAAAATCTAAACAGTGTTACAGAGACTTTAGTAAAATCCTCGAAGTTAGAAGTACTAGAAGCCTCGAAGTTAAAAACGAAGGCTTTAAATCGCCTTAAAACAGGAATCTCTGAATTCGACCGTGTGTTGGGGGGTGGGCTAGTTGACTCTCAAGTTGTGCTTCTTAGTGGAGAACCTGGCATTGGAAAATCGACAATTTTGTTACAAGTTCTCCAGAGTATTGCGAGTCAGAAAGTCGAATGCCTTTACATTTCAGCCGAAGAATCTGCCGAACAGGTCGCATTACGATCGAATAGGCTTTTTGATAAAAATGAATTATCCGGTATCAATATCGTCTCCGCAAGTGAAATTGACTCAATTATAAATGAAATTGCAAAAAGAAAAATTAGATTTG
>CALMQQ010000174.1 GCA_937871845.1 uncultured bacterium | reverse complement strand
ATTGGTGTCATGTAATATCACTTGTGTCGGATTTTCCATATCTCCTTTCCAACCAGCAACAACGAATGAGTGCATTCCTGCGATTGCATAGATAGACTGGCCACTTGGAGTTTTCCAGGAAATATTAGTGCCAACAGCCCCATTTGGAGATGAGCTATATCCGTTGTGAGCCCAAACTATGACTGGATTCCCTTTCGAGACTTCTGTTAGTAATGCAGTTCTATTCCAACCAGTTTTGACTGCAGTTGATCGATATTTGTTAATAAATGCGCTGATTGGTGACCAATACACACCGTAACCCTTCGGATTTCCACTAATATCGCCAACAAAACCAGAATTAGGATTTCCCCAAATTCGATTACCATCACTTTCACTAAATGGAGTCGGATCTTTTGGGATAGATGCATAAACTGATTCAGTGGAAAGTGAAACACCACGATAACCTAAAGCAATTCTCGTTGCATCAATGTTGCAAGAAAAACTATTCTTCTGATAAATAACTGGTAAGTCTAGCTTGAAACTCTCTGGTTTTGTTGTGAATTTAAATGTTCTAGTCTGAACGGAGTCCAGACCTTTGATTGATTTTATTCCCGGACTAATCGTAACGGTATAGGCTGTGTTGTAAGATAAGTCTGCATTAGGATTAAAAGTCATTGTATTCCCATTCCATGAAAATGCACCTTCTACTGCAGGACTTACAGAGAATTTGCTCTGAGCAGAAGCTCTATCCGCCTCTTGGTTGAAACTTACGCTAATATTTGTTCCTAAGGAGATGTTTATCGCACCATTTCCAGGTGTATTCCCAGAGACTACAAGTTTTCCTATTGTAGAAAATGAATTTTCTATAACCCTTTCTATTACCCCTCCTTTTGCACTTTTTAGTCCTTTTTCCAATCTAATCGAATATTTTGTCTCTTTGGCTAAACCGTTATGCTTGTATTGTAATGTCTTCGCATCAGGCCAGATGATTTCTCCAGCCACTGAGGGTTCAATTTTAAATAGTTCACCAACTGTATCTGGCAACATATCTTCTTCAAAGACAATTTTTATCTCAGAGTCACTAAACAAACCTTCACCAGTAGGTGAAATAGTCTGCACAAGAGGCTCTTTTATAGTTATGAATTTTCCCTTAAGAATTTCTTCGGGTTCTTTTCTCTCAATAATCTCATTTTTTTCTAGGTCGTACCTAAGCAAAGTTCTATTAACTTGATATTGATATTCTTGTGTTTGAGCTAAGTTATTAACAAATTTGATTGTTAATACATTCTCGTTTTGTTCAAGTTCATATTGGACTTCAGGGGTGAATTTTATCTCCCACTCTGTGTATTTATCAAGAGGACGATCGAAAGTAAGCTGGATTGGCTCAGATACAGCGACATCTGCGGCTTCATCCTCTGGGTCAATGCTCTCTAATTTCTGTGAAGGAACAGTGAATGTATTTGTACTAAATTCCCATCCACCTGCTTTCATTGCGGTTGGATTTTTGATTCCAGCGTAATATATGAATAACTTGGTTTCATCAAAAAATGTTTCTTTCGGATAAAATGTTACACGTCTTTTAAACATAGGTAACCAGTCATAAACGGGTTCGTTTTTCCATTCGCCCTTTATTTCGGGGAAAATATAAGGTTTCATATCACCTTCTTTGATTGGTCGGTCAAACAATACACTTACATTTCCGTTATTCTGGTCATAGAGAACATCATCATCAGGATATTCACTTATTGGATAAGGACTTTTAGAGAGATCCTTATATAGAATTACTAACGAAACGATTAGTAGGATATTTAATGGGATTAATGCATATCTGTAGAACAAGTACGCTACTTTTTTAATTTTCTGCTTAATCCGTGAAGGTTTCTTTGAGTCATTTTCAGATGTTTTGAAAATATCAAAGTTTGGAGTGTTTAGACTCTTCGCATTTTTTAACCGTCTAGATTTTCGCCTACGCAGTAAAAAGATAATTATCCATAAGAAATTAGATATGAGGAAGACTACAACCAATCCTATGAAAAGAATAAATGCGTATTCGAAAGTGATAGTGTCAGATATTAATGCTAAAGAAATTTTATTACATTAATAAGTAATTAATTTCACGGAAAGAATATACTAACACGAATTGGAGAACAATTTTAATAGTACAAGCTCAGCTTTTGTGTGGATTTTTAGACGAATTTTAATCGTCTTTATCGATAGTACTCAGGGTATTCTCCAATGTAGAGTATATAACTGGACCGTTATCATTTTCATATTTCATTGGCTCAATATAATCAAAAATCCTTTCCATATCTGACTGATCCAATTTTGTAAACCAATGTGGATGGCTAAGATAGGTTACGACTTGAGGTTCCTCAAGTGGCATTGATTTGTAATTATCATCAAATTTATCTCTCAGAATTTCGAAATCCCTATTCGTACTATCCATACCATTGTTAGGATATTCCCAAATATTCAAAAATGGTTCTGCTGAGATATTCTGATTTGACAGTGATGGTTTGTAGGGTTTAGTCGTAGAACTCAACGTCCATGGATTCTCGATTTTATTTGGACCATAAATTATCGCCTCACGACCTGATGAATCAATTTTAAAGTTTAAATCCGCTAAGACCCGAAGATTATCTTCATCAATAAACCATCCACCTGCACGATAAGAAACTGGCTCCGGTAGACCGTTAACCGCGTATTGCTCAAGTGACCATTCAATAATTTGCTTAAATTCATCATACTCATAAGCAGTAGTAAGTACATCATGACCATTTTCTCTACCACCCCATCTTGGTTCTGTTTTTGGCTCCAATCCAATCTTCGAAATCATATCTTGGTGCATATGAAGATGTAGAGCGATTTCGTCTCCTCTATTTTTCTGACCTAATTTTATCCACTCCACCATTCGTGTTATTCTTGCTGGACTTATCTCACTCGCAGCAAAAATTCTAGGATTGAAAAATGTCGTCATTGGCATGCCGTACTTAGAAGTTAATTCATCCATCACTCTTAAATTATCCTCGCTTACATCGTATCCTTCCCAATCCATCGTCCAAGTCACAAATAATGGATAGCTTACATTGAATGTGAGTGTGTCACTTTCATAGTTTTTACCTTCCACAACAGTTTTTATAGAATATTTCCCAGGTTCAAGGTCTTCTGTAGGAACTTGTAGTTCATAAATTTTTTCGTCAATTTTCGGGGGTCTGTATGTATTTTCAACATCTTTAGGATCCGTAACAATAACTGAAACAATGTCATCAGTAATTACTTCATTAGTCGTAAGCTGAATTTTATATAACACATTTTTATCATCAGGTGAGACTTTATCGTAATCTTTCAAATACCATGCTCTTGATAGATTTGTGACAATTAACGCACTATTTTCTTCACCTTGAGAGACTTTGAATTTGAGTGTTTTCAACAAAGGTTTGCTCAACTCTGTTGTGTCTGAATCAAGCTGTTTATTACCATAATATAGGTAATAATTCCCTACTGATGCTTCTGGAGCTAGATTTTCGTTTAATTGAAAATATATCTTTGTAGTTGGAGTATTGATTTCCTCTAGAAATACATCCTGTTCCCGATAATCACCTTCACCTAGGTAAACGATAGCTAAATCATCCCCATTTTTTGAGCTTTTTTGTTTTTGGACTAATTCACTATGATCAACTTGGAGGACAACCCAGCTATCTTTGGGTAATAAATGTTCACTATCGGTATTCTTAATCGTTAACTCGGAATTGTATTTATAATCCATATTCCACCAGATGATTTCCTCTTCTTTTTCAGGCGCAACATATCCTTTTACCACTCCCTCTTCTACGGATGACAGATTTGTATCATCAGAAACATTTACCCTTGTATAAACAATGAAAGCTAGTACAAATACTAATAAGAGTGCAATTGTTCTATATGCGTATTTAATCATTATTTCTAATCTCTGGCTAATTATACCATTAATCCTTGATTCAAGTTGTAGCTTGGGCAATATGGAAATTCGCTTCATTGTATAAACTAAAACACTTACTACTAAAGTCAAAGTACAAAATCCAAGAAAAACCAGAATCACATTTCCTGTTTTCGTACCGATGAAAGTTTTATACGACTCCAAAAGAAGAATATGCAGAACATAGAAATCCAATGGGTTTTTCCCGATAAACTCAATAATTGATGTTTTAGATTGTTTATTGTTTATAAATAGATTGAAAAATTTATAAACAATAATGATAAGTTGAACAAAAACTATTCCTATTATCAGAAAGCTTACAGAAGGAGGCCATCTTTGGAGGAAAATGTAACCTTCACCAACAACT
>CALMQQ010000173.1 GCA_937871845.1 uncultured bacterium | reverse complement strand
AACGAAGGCATGGCTCCACATACTAAAGAAAGTAAGATATAACCAACGAAAATTTAATCTCCAAACACGATATCCCAAACATAAGTATTTTCATACTTTAAATTAGTCGATAATCACTTTTATTATTAGATTCTTGACTTAATAGCGTATTAATGTAATAATACGCTATGGATAAATGGAAAAACAACAAAACTGAACAATTATTTAATGCCTTTCTTGTACTGAAAACAACTGATGAGGTTGCCTCGTTCTGTCGTGATTTGATGACTGAGCCAGAAATTAATGAATTTGCCTCGCGTCTAGAAGTTGCGAAATTACTCAGCGAAGGCAAGACTCAAAGACAAGTATCTACAAATTCTGGAGTCAGCATTGCTACTGTAACACGGGTCAACCAATGGTTGAGAAGAGGCATGGACGGGTACAAAACTGTACTCGACAGATTAATTCCCCAAATACAAAAACATCAAAGCCCTCACTAAGGAGGGTATATTAGACTTATATTAAGTATTTTCCCTCCGATTATGGAGGGTTTTTTAGCTCTCTGTAATAAGAGGGCTATTTTTATTTTTTAAATTTAATTATGGATATTTTAAATCAAACACAATTAGTACCTATAACAAGTAAAGAAGCCATAGGTGAAGACATTTTACGAGTTTATCAGGACGCTTTTATAGAAGCACCCTATGAAGAAAATTTTTCTCAGGACGAAGTGTATATGAATTTAGGAGAACTACTAGATGAGGGTGGAAATCTATTTGTAAGGAAATTTGGTAATGAAGCAGTAGCCTTAGCTGGTGGTTTTCCTCGTCAGGATGGTAGTTACTGGATAGAAGAACTAGCAGTAGCTCCAGATTCTCAAGGGGAAGGTTTAGGGAGACAAATGTTAAAGGATTTATTGCTTTCAGTTGCCGGGGATGAGATTTCAGCATTCCAACTCAGAACAACCAAAAATAATTCCAAAGCAATTTCACTTTATCGCTCTGAAGGCTTTCAGATCGATGATACTTCGATTGTGGTTCCGTCAAGAAGAACCAATGGACGAATCACACTAGATGAACGTATTTATTTATCTAAGTTTTTAAAACAAGATGCCATGCCAGAAAAAAACAATTTAAAAAGAGTGGTTGTTGCTTTTCCTTCAGGAAATACCACTGCTGTGGTGTTTGATCAAAGGTTGACAGGGGACAGAAAGGTTTTAAATCGGAACTTAATGGATAGTTGGAAAAATGATTATCCCGGGTCTCCTGAAATAGAACAGTGCTGCTTTGTAACCGTTCCTGAATCAGAAGAAGCAATTGCCAAAGTAGAAATGTTTGGCGGGGAATTTTGCGGGAATGCAACTCGTAGCGTTATCTGGGTATTAACTAAAGGACAAGATTATCAAGGCAAAATAGAAGTGTCGGGAGTTAATAGACTGCTTGATTTTAGTGTGAAAGATGGTCAGGTCACAGTCGAAATGCCTTTACCCATAGATCAGGCTGTACGTGAGGTTGAAGAAGGCATTCTAGTTCAACTTGATGGGATAGCACAAATGGTGGTTGTAGACTCCGATATATCTTCAGCATCCGAGCTTTTGTCAGAATTAAAAAATAGTAATAGATACAATCTACAGGAACAACCTGCAGTGGGAGTTAGTTATTATGATCAATCTACTGAAAAAGCAGAGTTTAATGTCTGGGTTAAAGAAGTGGACACAGTATTTGATGAAACAGCCTGTGGAAGCGGAACTTGCGCAATTGGTGTTGCTCTTGCCACAAATCGCAAAGAAGATGTATACCTTGAAGTGATTCAACCGTCAGGAGAGAAAATTACTGTAACTTGTATTTGGGATGAGGCCCAGAGAAAAGTAGTAAGAGCTGAAATTACTGGAGAAGTTAATATACTATACGATGGACCATTTTCTTTGAAATGAAACGCCGAGAAATATATAGACAACTTGAGTTAGGGATGTTAAGGTACATCGATTTAATCGACGTGCCTTCAAGAGATAACGGCGAAAGTCTATTATGTCTTAAATCTGAAAATGGGCTTTTAATTAATCCCATCAATGATGACATGGCAAAATTTACGGGAAGTAATATTTACGTTAGAAAAACGGTAGCTGAAAAACTTTGTCGTATAACAACTAAACTCAAGGATAAAAATGGGAATTACAGCTTAGAAATTGTATATGGTTATCGTGCTTTGAAAATACAAGAGAAGCTTTTTCAGAAATTTATGAATAAATACCGAAAACATTTTTCGGGAATAGAACTTTTAGAAGTAGTTCACAGAAATATAGCTGTTCCTGAAATTTCTGGTCATCCGACTGGCGGTGCAGTAGATTTACAGATAGTCGAAAATGGGGAACCCTTAGATTTCGGTACAAAAATTTGGGAGTTTAATAAAGATTCTTACACTTTTTCTCCTTTTATCACAAAAACTGCTTCGAAAAATAGGAAATTACTTAGGGAATTAATGTTAAGCGAGGGTTTTGCACCATTTGATGGAGAATGGTGGCACTTTTCTTACGGAGATCGAGAATGGGTAAAATATTATGGAAAAGTATTCACAATCTATAAACAAATTGATATTGACAAAGAAAGGAATTCTCAAAAGGCTAACTAAATATAAATTGTACTTAATTTACTAATCCTTAAGGCAATGAGATAATATTTTTAATAATGTTACTAAATCTACATGAAAAAATATTATCGTACTTCAGAAACTACAAACGCTCCACTATCGGGGGCAGTCGAAGTAGGTGACCTAGTATTTGTTTCGGGCCAAATACACTGGGAAAATGGCGTCTTAGTAGGTGAAACTATTCAGGAAAAATTGTGAATTAGCTTTAAATGTACAATCTAGAGATATTGAAAATTTATTTCTAAGCACTATGGCAATTTACTAATACTAGAGTCGATGAGATAATGTTTTATTAATTTACAACTATTGTAAATGCAGAACTCACTAGACTATTTATCAAAGCCTCTAAATTCAGAAACTACAGAACTAGCAAAAGTATTTACTCTCAATTTTCGAGATTCTAAAAAGGGGAGATTATTTGTGCCAATATATGATTACAGATTCCCATTCGTTTTTGAGGTTAAGTATGCTTATTTATCAAAGTTCCTAGAACAAAATAATGCCTCAGGAAATCACTATCACAAAATCAAAGAGGAAATTTTAATCCCGTTGGAAGGTAGGTATGAGTTTTGGTTAGAAGATATAAATACAAAGGAGAAAGAAAAGATTAGTTTAGAAGATAGTGATCTAAAAGCGATATACATCAAAACGGGAATCTCACACAAAGTTGTGTCAAAAGGAGAGTCGGGAGTATTGCTGGTTCTTGCATTATCTGCGAGTTCGCTATATGATGAGATTGAATATGAGGTCAGTTAAATTATAATCAATTACTTCATACCATGCCAACAAAACTCAAAGCACTCGTCGCAGTACATTTGCTCCTAATCAAAGACGACAAAGTTTTACTATCCCGGAGATTTAATACTGGTTATCACGACGGGGACTATAGCGTTCCAGCTGGGCATGTGGACGAGGGGGAAACTGCTACTCAGTCGATGGTTAGAGAGGCAATGGAAGAAATCGGTATTAAAATTTTACTCCAGGATTTAAAATACTCCACGGTTATGCACCGTTACTCCGATGACAAAAGCGAGAGAATAGACTTCTTTTTCAGTTGTGAGAAATGGGAGGGCGAAGAAAAAGTCTGCGAACAGGATAAGTGTGATGACTTGAGGTGGGTCGCATTCGACAAACTTCCAGAAAACACTATCGAGTATGTGAGAGAGGGCATGCACTGCTATCTTGAAGGAAAGAAATACTCTGAGTTTGGGTGGGAAAATTAATAATAATATCTAATTTATTGAAAAGTTATGAAGGTCGTAATTTTAGCAGGTGGTTTAGGTACTAGACTAAATGAAGAAACCTTAGCAAAGCCAAAACCAATGGTAGAAATTGGAGGAAAGCCTGTTTTATGGCATATTATGAAGATATACTCCTATTTCGGAATTAATGAATTTATAATTTGTTGTGGATATAAATCAAATATCATTAAAGATTATTTCCTGAATTATGCTAATTATAATTCTGATATAACTATCAACACTAAAAATAATGTTTTACATATACATCCAAACGTAGTTGAAGACTGGACTATAACCTTGGCTGAAACAGGGGATCTGACAATGACAGGAGGGCGTTTAAAAAGGGTAAAGAAATATCTAGATAATGAGACATTCTGCATGACGTATGGAGATAGTTTAACTGACGTCAACATCTTGGATCTTATTAAATATCATAAAGAACGGAAGGAAATTGCAACCTTTATCGGTGTGCGCCCTCCAGCCAGGTTTGGAACGTTTATACTCAGCGATGAAGAGCAAAATCGAGTTGTTGATTTCCACACTGACCGATCAGAAGTAGAATCGCTAATTAATGGTGGATTCTTTGTCTTAGAACCACAAGCTTTAGATTACATAGATGGTGATCAAGATATGTGGGAAGAGGCACCTCTCAGAAGACTGGCACTTGCGGGACAGCTTGGTATCTATAAACATGACGGTTTTTGGCAATGTATGGATACCTATAAAGAAAAATTATTATTGGAGAAATTGTGGTCAACAGGAAATGCTGGGTGGAAAATCTGGAAAGATTAATTTTTAGTAAGATTAGATGACCCTACAAGTCGGAGTAAAAATTTTCCTGAAGAATACTGAAGGCAAATATCTTTTACTAAAAAGGAATCCCGCCAAATATCCTACAACAAAAGGTGTTTGGGATATTGTCGGCGGCAGAATTAATCTAGGAAGTAAACTTATAGATAATCTCAAAAGAGAAGTGAAAGAAGAAACGCAACTGGGAATCATGACAGAGCCGATTTTAATCCATGCCCAAGATATTATCCCAAATGATGAAATTTATGTAGTAAGGCTTACTTATGTCGGAGAGACTACGGGAGAGCCAAAACTGGATATAGAGGAAAACATCGAATACAGATGGCTGAGTTTAGAAGAGATTAGAGCACTGGGAGATTTGGATATTTATGTTGCGGAGATTTTGGAGAGAAACTTATTAGAGTGATATTTTTAGTAAAAACAGGTTTCGTAGATACACAATTATAGTATAATGATACCAATATATAGTATTTGTCAATATTTCTTATGTACGATACAAAAGTTCAAACACCAGTCTCTTCTAAGGTATTAACAAAGGCAAAGGTTCGTGCTAAAAAAGCGGGCTTCAGCTCAGTTAACGATGTGATCCGTATTATACTTAACCAATTTGCGGAAGGTAATATCAATTTCAATATTTCAGTAGGGACATCAAAAAACGATATTGCATTTGTTGACGATGAAGAACAAAAAGAATTATCGAAAATACTTAATAGTATTAAATCAAGTAAAGAGGATGTTATTGTAGGCTCTGATACAATAACAATATGAAATTATAGGTTAACTATAGTAAGCAAACTGACAAATTCCTTAAGAAGAATACCCACACTGTCACTAAAACAAAAGTAATAGAATTGATTAAAAAGGCGGCATTAGTACTAATACTAAAAGAGTCTGCCAATATTGATCTCAAATCTTTACGTGGAGAATATAAAGGTTATTTTAGAATCAGGTATAGAGATGTTCGTATAATATTTTCAATTCTAGACTCTGGTGAGATTATAATTGTTAATATTACAGCAATAGATTATAGAGGAAATGTTTACTAGTAGAGGTATATTAGTTATTGCCGTTCGTTCATAGATTTATTAATTAATTTTTTATCATGCCAAACCCACAAAACTGCATAATTGTCCACGGTTGTCCTTCGACAAATAAAGACAAGGATTACAATAAACACTGGATGCAATGGGCGAAACGAAATCTAATTGATGCCGGTCTGCAAACAGAAACTCCACTAATGCCTGAACCTTGGGCACCGAACTACGAGAAGTTTAAGGAAGAGTTTGAAAAATACGAAGTTAATGAAAATACTATTTTAATCGGACATAGTTGTGGTTGTGCATTTCTAGTTCGCTGGCTAGGAGAAAGTAAACAAAAAATTGCGAAACTGATTTTGGTCGCTCCTTGGAAAATCCCAGATCCGGGAGATGAAAATAGAAACCGATTTTATACTTATGAAGTTGATGAGAGTATAAAGTCCAGAGTTGGAGAGATAATTATGTTTACTTCTGATAATGAAGAGGACGCAGGTAAAGAAAGCTTGCAAATTTTCCACCAAGCGCTGGGAGGGAAAGTGGTCAATTTAGAACACCACGGACATTATACCTTTGGAGATATGGGGACAGAAGAGCTCCCAGAATTGCTTGAAGAGGTAGTAACTTTTGATAAAAGGAAGGCATTGCTTTCGCCAGTAAACAAACAGAATCAGATTCTGATGCAGGATAGGAGAGGATACAAAAAACCAGACTGGGGTTTTTTCGGTGGTGGAATTGAAGGAGAGGAAACACCCACTGAGGCTGTTGTTAGGGAAAGTAAAGAAGAGTTACAAATTGATGTGCAACCTGAGGAACTCAAATACCTAGGGGTTTATGTTACAAACAAAAATGATATAAAGATTATAAGATACATGTTTTTGTATCTAACTGAACAAAAGGAGTTCTCTGTTCTCGAAGGCAACTCAGGCCAATGGTTGCCTTTTGAAGAGGTGAGTCAAAGACTCGATCCAGAGGTCGATAGATCTTACTTTCCTAGGCGGGTTGGTAATATTTTAAAAATTGTTTAATACAAGAATAATGAAAAAAATAGTAGTAGCGTCCAAGAATCCTGTGAAGATCAATTCGGCACTAGACGGATTCTCACGAATGTTTCCGGATGAAGAGTTTGAGATAGAAGGCGTATCTGTTCGGTCTCACGTCAGTGATCAACCTACGACAAATGAAGAGACATACAAAGGTGCTTTGAATAGGTGCGACAATGCCTCAAAAAACTTTGCGGCGGACTATTATGTCGGCATTGAAGGTGGCATAGACAGAGATGACTCGGGAACATCTTGCTTCGCGTGGATCATTATCAAAGATAAGAATGGGAACTATGGGAAAAGTCGGACGAGTAGCTTTTATCTGCCTCCCAAGGTTGTAGATCTTATAAATCAAGGCAAAGAACTTGGAGAAGCAGACGACATAGTCTTTGGTCGTACTAACTCCAAGCAAGAGAACGGGTCGGTGGGACTACTGACAGGTAATGTCATTGTCAGAACAGGATACTATACGGAAGCGATAATATTGGCACTTATTCCGTTTAAAAACTTTGAGCTATATAAGTAAATAGGAAAGGTTGCCAATTGAAGGGGTGGCATAAAGGTTGGGTTTAAGCATAGATCATTCGAATACAATGAAAGTAAGAAAGTACCAAAACCATGACTATAAAGAAGTCCTCAGAATGCTAAGTGAATCTATGGACTATCACATGGAAATTGCAGATCCAACCATCTTTAAAAAGTCCTCAGATAAATTGATGTCAAACTACTTAAGACATATGGTCGCTAAAGCGAAAAGACCAAAAGCTATTTTGTTTGTCGCCGAAGATGATAAGAAAGAATTAGTTGGTTTTGTATATGGAGAAATCCCAAAGTACTCTCTCGAGAGAACAAGGGTAGGAAAAAAGTGCGGAGTAGTGCATGAAATCTATGTTATGGAAGACCAAAGAATGAAAGGCGTTGCCACAGAGTTGATAATTGAGATGGAGGCGATTACAAAAGAATTAGGTTGTGAATTAATAAGATTAAAAGATGTTCACCATAAGAATGAATCGGCAATACGGCTTTACAAAAAATTAGGATATAATGTCAGAGTGATGGAATTTGCTAAATTATTAACGCAATCATAATGCCCGAATATGCAATCATTTATGTGACGTGTAGTGACAATATGGAAGCCGAGAAAATCGGAAAACACATCTTGGAAAAACGTTTAGCAGGTTGCATAAATATTATCCCTGGAATGACCTCATTTTGTTTCTGGCCACCCAAAGAAGAAAAGATTGAGAAAAGCGATGAATGTATTTTGTTAATCAAGGCGAAATTTGAGAAGTATGAAAAGATCGAGAGTGAGGTCCTCAAGGTTCATTCATACGATAACCCCGCAATTCTTGCTATTCCTCTAATAGCAATTTCAAAGAAATATGCTGATTGGCTAGATTCGGAAACCAAATAGACTTCCAAATTACTATTTCGAACAAATTTTGTTCACCAGTAATATTGTTAATCTCTGTATTATTGGTAATTTGATTCTCTTTTTCCATTCGTAGTCCTTTTTGCAAAATTTTGGTTTTGAATTAACTTGAGTTGGAGAAGGAGTTAATGTCGGCGACAACAAAGATGGGGTAGGTGTGGTTGTTGGTAAAATTGTTTCGGTAGGT
>CALMQQ010000172.1 GCA_937871845.1 uncultured bacterium | reverse complement strand
CACAGACTCCTATTGACAGTAGATTCCCACCTGATCCGCTAAAACTAACTACTTTTGCATTATTAACGATAAGTCGAATTTGTATAGTAGTTGTTGGCGTGTTTGAGTTTGAAGTGATATTTATTGTTTTGTTCCCTGAGACTGGAAATGTTCCGCTACCAGGGGACAGAGTCAATGCTGACAAACTTACAGGGATCAGAACCAAAGCTGAAAGTGTCAATATTATGGTGATTAATAATTTTTTCATGGCAGAAATTTTATGGATAATATATATAGAATAAGTAATTCCTGAAAATTTGTAAAGGAATACTTTAAGAAAAAAAGGGGATTGAGTTGAGTATATTTATTAGTAATGTTGAAATCCTAGATATTATCAAAACAAACTCGTATTGCACAATAAATATTGTGATTAAAGTTACATAAACTAGTAGTAGAACAGTCGTGAAAATAAATTTAAAAACTGAACTTATCAATCCAAAAATTGAGACAGAGTTCAGTAAGATTTTAATATTTTCTAATAGGTTATGCATATTGTCTCTATTATGAATAATATTTCTAAGCTTATCAAGTAAGATTGTCCAGTGTATAATAAAAAATACCTAAAATCTCATAAATTGATATGCCTTTTATAAAACATCAAATCTTTGGAAAATTGATCTTCACCAAAACGTTCTGGTTGCTAACGTTCTCGGACTTATTTACCTGGGGATTTTATTTGATTATTGCAACATTGTCAGGAATATATCTAGAACACAAGCTGGGTGAGGATGTAATCAAAATTGTCGGAATTGGTGGTGCGATTTACTATGTGATTAGAGGAGTACTACAAATACCTATAAGTAAGGTTCTTGATCGAATCAAAAATGATAAAGATGAGATTTTTGTTCTAACCTTTGGCTGTGTTTTGATGGGCTTACCATTCCTCTTCTATCCCACATTAACTTCTGCCAATCAATACTATGTCCTTCAAATAATATTTAGTCTTGGAGTTGCTATGAACTTGAATCCCTGGAGGAAATTGTTTGCTACCAATCTCGAAGCAGGTAGAGAAGCGAGAGAGTATGCTGTATATGACATGGTGAACAGTTTGTTTATTGCACTGTCCATATTCTTCGTAGGTCAAATTGCAAATATCAATCAATTTTATTTTGATGTAGTAATGGTAAGTCTGGGACTGCTTGTGATGACTGGTGGACTTTGGGCTGCACTAATTACTACAGATACAACAAGAAAAAGTGCAAATGATCACGAAAAAAAGAAACCCTAACCCCCATAAACATTAATGATTATTCCTGCTGGGATCTGTCTGTATGCAGCTTGTGGATGTTGACCTACACCATCAGCCATTTGAACTAAGTTATTTCCAACTCTATAAATCCCTCGCACAAAATGTGATTTGTACTCGTCCGATAACGCATAGGGGACTAATAAACCATGTTTAGTATGCCCTCCGTGCGTATGCCCACATAAAAACCTAACATTATTAACAAATTCGCCAAGTCTAGCAATATCTACAATACTCGCATTATGAGTTGCAACAATTTGTGGTCCATCGTATAAACATAGGGGTGTAGCGATTTCCTGTATTTGTGTTGGTGAATAATAATCACTGAATTGGGTAAAATCCGGCAAACCAAGAATGGGGATTGGGAAATCTCCATTGTAAAATTCACTATTTATATCTAAAAGTTGAATTTCTGAATGCATTAAATATTTCTTTAAATTCAATTTCATCTCAATCTTCATAAAGATATTTAATTCTTGAATTTGGAATTAGTTTTTTGAACTATTATAAACTTTAGCATTTTAAGGAG
>CALMQQ010000171.1 GCA_937871845.1 uncultured bacterium | reverse complement strand
TGCCTACACCGGTAACTCCAACTCCAAGAACTGGTAAATCAGGCTAAGGAATATCTATCCAGCGCGCCCAGTAAAGAGTCGGTTGATATCTCCTCTATTTATCTCATCATCATATTGTGTGGATGTTATTAGGTGGTCTGTGCCTATAGCAGCAGCAGCTTCCGCAGGAGAAAATCCTTCTCTAATCATATCTTGGTATGCCTCTATTAACAGATCTTGGTATGATTGTTCACCATCTCCATCACCTCTGGTGTGAAATACTTCTGACATGTTGAGTTTAATTAATATGAAATTTCTGAACCTTGAATTCAATAATTTCTTAACACCTACTTTTCTTCGTTCCTCAGTTTTTCAAGTTCTCCCCAATCCGTCAAATCCCACTTTATCGGCGTTATTGCAACAATATTGTCAAGCAACACTTTTACATCAGAGTCTTCTGGTTGCGAGTCAGGATCGCAATTATCTATATATCCGAAATGGTTATTTTGAATGTCCATTCTATTAGGGAAATAGTTGTTTGAGAAATTTGGACAGAATTTGAATTCATCTGTTTTCTCTATCGGAAAATTCACATTCCAAACACCCATCCAAGTTTTTGAACGTTCTAAAAACATTTTTATAATTTTTTCAAGCAATACACCAGGATATTCCATCAGTTCTTCCCTAAATCCACCACTATGTTCATCTAGCCATGATTGATCTTTGACAGGGACTTCCAATGAGATTGCCATAGATGGAGTGTTACGTCAATAAGTGGCTCTCAACGCAGCTGAGAAAGTTCCTGAAGCTAAGGTAGAGTTGTCAACATTTTCCCCAATATTCATCCCAGAGATTACTATGTCAGGTTTTCTATCAAGATAGTCATATGCAAAATTGACAGCGTCTCCAGGAGAACCGTCTACCCAAACAGCTTCATGCCCATCAACAATTTCGGTTCCCCATTCACCACCCCGGAAGTTTAACTTTCCACTCACAGCGGATTGCTGATCTTTAGTTGCAATCAGTTGATAGTCAGCGAATTTCTCAACTACTCTTTTGACTAGAATAATACCTTCTCCTCGAACTGAGTCGTCACCTGTGATTAAAATGAATGGTTTCTGCATAAGAAATTGATATAATAACCTGTCATTATATCCGATGATGAAAATAATCGAAATCTATAAAAAATATTCTATTCCTCCACAATTACAGCTTCATCAGTTGCGAGTGGCTTCTGTAGCAAAGGTTATCTGCGAAAATTTGAAAATCCCAGTTGATACTTATGAGGTGGTAAGTGCAGATTTATTGCATGACATGGGAAATATTATTAAATTCGATCTTACACTTTTTCCTGAGTATCTTGAGCCTGAAGGGTTGGATTATTGGCAGAGTGTGAAAAATACTTTTATAGAGAATTATGGTCCTGATGAACATGTCGCAACTGAAAAAATTGCAGAAGAAATTAGTGAGAATAAAAGAATTCATGATATTTTAAAGCATATTGGAGCTTCCAGGTTAGACGCTGTAAATTCCAGTGATGATGTTGCTTACAAAATAGCTAATTACGCAGATGATCGTGTATCCGTCAATGGCATAGTACCCTTTGAAAAGCTGATTAAAGAAAGGAAAAGCAGAAATCCAAAATTAACAGATGAGTTTTTCATGCAATTGATTGATATGATAGGAATAAATGAGAAAAATATACAGAAAGTATGCAAAATTGACTTGAATGATATTACCGATGAAACGATTAGTGGTATTATTGATGAATTGAGAGACTTCGAAATTAATTAATCTTTAAATACATTATGAAAATCACTTTAATTATGGTTTCTTCACTAGATGGTGTTATAGCGAAAGACTCGAACCATAACGCATTCGAGTGGACATCGCCAGAAGACAAAAAGCATTTTCAATCTTTATCGAAAGAAATTGGTGTTGTGGTAATGGGAGGAAACACTTTTAAAGCATCTGGTAGGAAAAATTATCCGGGGAGAATTGCCTACGTTCTTACTCGCAATCCTGAAAATTATGGAATGGGTGAAGATGTTTATGCGCTTGCAGGAACTCCACAGTCGATTGCATCTGAACTAAGAGGTAAAGGTCATGAACAAGTTGCTTTGATTGGGGGTGCTCAAGTCAATAGAGATTTTCTTCTTGCCGGTTTAGTGGATGAGATTTATTTAACTATCGAACCGATAATCTTTGGAAAAGGTTTACATTTATTCGAAGAGGAAGATCTGAATATTAAGTTAGAATTATTGGAAAGTGAGCAACTAAATGAAAATGGCACTATCTTATTACATTATAAAGTTTTAAATGGTACTAACTAAAAAAGATATTCTCAAAGAGATTAAAAAGGAAGGTTTAGTATTTGCTCCGATGATCGATGGTTTTCAGTTGCAACCACATGCAGTTGATTTACGTTTGGGAAATGAATTCTTTATTCCAAGAAGTTGGAAAATTACAAATAAAGGTAGAGAGGCAATTAACATTGATCCTTTCATCACACAAGACCCAGAGAGCTTCGACACAATCACTCTAAATTATGGTCAATATTTCGAATTACTTCCTGGGGAGTTTGTAATTGCAAAAACAATGGAGGAAATCTCGTTGAATGCCAATGATTTGATGGCAGTTCTATTTCCACGTTCATCTATCAATCGCAGAGGCTTAGCTGTTGACCTTAGTGGGATAATCGACACTGGATATAATGGAAAATTGATGATCCCGATTATGAACAATACGTCTAAACAAGTAATAAGAGTATATCCTGGAGAGAGAATCTGTCAGGTAGTATTTCAGAAACTTACCGGGAACTTGAGTCCCGAAGAGATTAAGATGCATGGACTGCAGACAGCAAAGTATACAAACAATGACAAGAACTTCGCTGGGGGCAAAGTAGATAAGAAGGATGAAATTGAGCTCATTAAGCTTGGTAAAATAGACGAGCTCAAAAAGAAGTACCACATAGAGAAGTAAAAAATTAAGAAAAAATGTAACCCTACTCTACCACTAGCGTTACTATATTTAGAATTTACCCATTATCTTTTGTTTTATGCAGAGCTTCGACTCTCAAAAAAATCTAGGTTTACACCTAGGAGTTTTGCGTGCTACGTCTCATAAGACTGAGCCAAAGCATAACTCATGTCCAGATTGTGGGAATAAATTGTTTTTCTTAGAGGCCGCATTCCTTTGCCCTGTTTGTGGCTATTCTATCGAAACAGTTTATTCTTAACTGCCACTTAGCTTTTGCACTTCCCTTTTGTCCTATATTAATTGACCCTACTTCCTAGTGAATGCTTGTTGCATTTTAGTTCCTCGCAGACTATCCTATATTATGTGATTAATTTTCTTATGGTAGATTATCCAGTAAATCCAGTAACACAAAACGAGGTTTTAAAAAATAACAGCGTTGATAGATTGAAAATATTTAAGATGATTCTATCGGGCTTAATTTTGATTACACTAATTGTATTAGTTTTAGTTTATAGGAATAAAAAGGCTGACGATATTGAAAGTGCACAAGCTGACATAATCGCTCAAGCAGTTGAACTTAATAATATTGAAGAATTCTCACTGTACAAAGAACAATCAGGAGGGCTTTACCAAGGTGGGTCAAATCAACCACAATTAGCTCAGAGAGTCAAAATCCAAAAACAACTTGAACAAATACAACCACTCAATGGAGATGGTGTTGCTGACAGTTCGGGTAAAATTGGAATTGTTTTTGTGGGAGATCCATATACAAAGGGTGAAATTGAAGTATTAAATGATTACGTTCAGCAGGATTCAAATGTCGACCCATCATTAGTTTTTATTGATGGATCGGAGGATAAGTTTGATACGTCATACTGGGAGAAAAGTCTATTTGCATGGGAAAATCTAGCTCAGAACGTTATCAATGAAAATCTCACAACAAAACAAGTTCAAATAATCTGGATCAACTTAAGTCTCGCAGACTACGAAGTGAATCTGGAAGACAACATAGCAAATTATTCACAGAGTCTTGAAAAGATTATTAAAAATGCACTTGTGAATTTCCCTAATAGCAGAGTGGTATACCTGTCTAGTCCTAGAAGTGCATCCAATTCCCAAGATCTGGAATATATTGAACCTAATTCATACGAAAGTGCATTTGGTGTTCGAGAAGTCATTAAAAGGCAGGAAGAAGGTAGTCTGAAATTTAAAGAAAATAATCAAATGTTAGACAGTGAACCAGTTTTAGTGTGGGGACCCTATATTTGGACGAAAAGTTATGATGGTGTGAAAGATTTCTCGTACACATCTGACAATTATGAAGATGATGGACTTACATTCTCGACTTCTGGTAAACAGCGCTTTGCAGTGGATCTTTATGAATTTTGGTCTAAATATGAGTATGGGAAGAGCTGGTTCTTAGCTAACTAGATTTCTTAATAATCTTCCAAATATCTTTGTGTACAGACTCGATTGATTGATTTGCTTTGACTGGTTTCCAAGAATATCTTTCGGCTAGTTTTTGGTATACTTTTCTGTTTAAATTCCAAACTGAATTTCCTCTGTCTTCGTTACGATGTTTCTTTTCAATACCCGATAAAAATCTTTCACCATCTAACAAAATGGCAACGTCTGGTTTTAGTAAACCTTTGTTTAATTTTTCAAATTTATTAATTAACTTCATCATATCTTTTTCGTCTTCCCCATCATTTTTGATGCTGTTCGTGACTCCCCATGCAATACCAGTGCCAAGATAATCTTCTGCAAGTACGGTAAAACCAGAAGAGAGTAACAATTTGAGTGTAGATTGGAAATCAAATCTATTTTGAGTGTAGAGCTTCTGGAAATCGAATTCTTTTATATTTCTGTCTTTCTCGGACGGATCTCTAAGGATTTTGTTAATTTTCGGTCCTGTTGGTTTTAGAGTGTAAATAGGATACTTAACCAGAAGTATGTTTTCACCTTTGTCAATCAGCTTTTTTGTTAATAATCTCGTCTGAATAGTCTTCCCAAGATTATTTGCCCCATAAATAACAATGAATTTTCCAGACACCTTTAGAGTTGATGAATTACAAATAAATTGATTATTAATGTAAAATCAAACCACGTTCTAGTAATTATTGTCAAATTCTAATGAATTTTTGGAGAAAATTAGAAAAACCTATTATCGGATTGTCCCCCATGGATGGGGTAAGTGATGCATCATTTCGGTTTATCACTGCAAAGTATGGGGAACCTGATGTTATTACAACCGAATTTATAAGTGTCGATGGCATTGCCTATGGTGCAAGGAATATTTTCAATGATTTTATTTATCATGAGATTGAAAGACCTATTGTGGCTCAGCTATTTGGGATTGAGCCCGAATATTTCTATCAAGGTGCTCAGATTGTATGCGAATTGGGTTTTGATGGAGTTGATATTAATATGGGATGTCCCGCGAAAACTGTAGCACGCAGGGGAGCGGGGGCGGGTTTGATTCAAAATCCGGAACTTGCAAGAGAAATCATTAGAGCAACTAAACGAGGAGTGGTGGATTGGTTTGAGTTTGGTTTATCAAAAAGCCTAAATAAAAAGACACTTAGGGAACTAAGTTCTATTAAAAATACTTTGGCTGAATTAGGAACGAAATTCGATAAGGAGAAAAGAATAATTCCTGTATCGGTTAAAACTAGGATTGGATATGACCAAGAAATCGTTGAGGTTTGGGTTCCAGAAATTCTAAAAGAGTCTCCTGCTAACATCACAGTGCATGGTCGAACATTGAAACAGATGTATCAAGGAGAAGCAGATTGGTCGGCACTTACAAAAGTTGGCCATATTATAAATGATTACAATGAAGAACTTGACGAAGAAAAAAGGATAACTTATATAGCCAACGGAGATATTAGTTCTGCTGAAGTCGCTCTTGAAAAACTAGAACAATCCCATGCTGATGGTTTGTATATCGGACGAGCAACTTATGGAAATCCATGGATATTCGAAAACATTAGAGAAAAATTGAAGGATAACGATTATGTTTCTGTGGAAAAATCATTAGATGAAAGGATTTCTGTTGCTTTAGAGCATTGCGATTTGCACTACAAGCTCAATGAACCACAAGGATTTGTTCAAATGAGAAAACATCTTGCCTGGTATCTGCGAGGATTTCCTGGTGCAGTTAAATTGAGGGTAGACTTGATGAAAACAAATTCCCCAGATGAAGTAAGACAGGTTCTTTCTCTTCACAAGATTGCATATTAAGTACATTTCAAATAGCTTGACGTCCGTTATTAATACCTCTAAGCTTTAAGTAGTTTCCATTAAAAATGAAGAAATATTTAAAGTCTTATAGTCCATACAAAATTTTAGCAATATCATTAAGTCTGATTTTGCTCAGTTTCTCTGCCATAATATTTTTTTCACAACTAAATGATAAGAGTGATTTAGAAAGTGCGAAAGTGACAGAATTATTGGAACTGGAGGATAATCAAGGGTTAATCTATCAAAATTTCCTTGTAAGATTAAATTCCCAGAATCTCACGATTAATATCAAAATCCCAGTAAACTTACCTGAGGTTAGGTCCCTTGAGAAAGGCGACACAATCTACCTTCAAAAAGTCGGTGAT
>CALMQQ010000170.1 GCA_937871845.1 uncultured bacterium | reverse complement strand
AACTTCTTCAGCAGGGACAAACGCTTGTGGTTAAGTCTGTGGATAACATCGCCGAGTTTTATATTATTCCTGCAGAAGACTTTCCAAGGGTACCCCAAGTAGAAGGTGACCCATTACTGGAGATTGATTCGACGACATTGTCAGAGACTTTCACAAAGACAGCTTTTGCAGCTAGCAATGATGAGTCCAGGCCAGTATTAACAGGACTTTTGTTCAAAGGGAGTAAAAAAAGACTGACAATTGTTGGAGTTGATGGTTTTCGATTATCAAAAAAAGAAATTATGCTAGAAGAAGATTTGGGAAGTAAAGAGTTTGAAGAGATAGTTCCTGCTCGTGCCGTTTCAGAAGTAGAAAGTCTAATAAAAGACATGACAGGAAAAAACGACAAGGTTCAAGTTTATCTACTTGGAAATAAAAACCAAATGTTGTTTAAAATTGGAGATGTGGAGTTGAGCACAAGACTTATCGAAGGTAAATTTCCAGAATATGACAATATTTTGCCAAAAGATCATAAATTCGAATGTAAAGTAGAAAAATCAGGTCTGAACGATATGTTAAAAGTTGTTAGTATCTTTGCTAGAAATGTAGTGGGAAATAAAACAAAGTTTAAAATTGATGGCTCAGAATCAAAACTCAAACTTTCCACATCTGTTGTAGATATCGGAAACAACGAAAGTGAAATTACAGTAAAAGAGCTTGATGGTGAAGACTTTGAGACTGCCTTTAATGTCAAATTCCTTCAAGACATGGTCAATACCATGACAAGTGAAATTATCACATTTCAGACAAACGGGCCAACAGCTCCCGGAGTTTTCCTCGATCCCAAAGACAAAAACTTCATACATGTCGTGATGCCAATGAGAGTTGAGTAGTAAACTAAAAGTCTTCTCTTTAATCAAGTATAAATGTGCTAATAACTTTGATATTATTAAGAATAGTTATTATCATTATTTGATGAAAAGTTATAAAGCAGTACTATTCCTAGCTTCCCCATTAATATTCATAATTTGTATCTTCGTCCTGTTTATAATATTTGGATCAACTTCGTCATCTGAGGGTCCAACTGTATTAATATCTACTACCCCAAAACTTCAAAAAAGTAAGTTAATCACACCTAAGCTCGTAAACGAGGCATATAAAGGAGATCTCCAATATACTGTATTGACTTCAGAAGATAAGGTTATAACAAAAGACGTTTCGGGAAAGAGTCTGAACGAATTCCAATTAAATCTGATTTGTAATAATGGCGAAAAGGCTTTTGATTTCGAAATACTAGAATATGAACAAAAAGTAACCTTTTATACTGTTTGTTCAGAAGGTATTAGATTAATGGAAAATAATGAATTAATAAGACTTATTGAATACTCAGAAATTGGGATTAATGAAAAATTAAACTATAAAGAGTATTATTTTACAGTAAAGTTCTCAGAAGATTTGGAGTATATGTTTTATTCTATTAAAACTGATGACTCAGAAAGAACAGAAAATGCCTATAGAAGTGGATTATTAAACCTCGGAACAAATAAAGTTGTCTTGATTTCCCCTGATAGAACAGATTTTACAAGAGAAGGTCTGGGGATTGTGGGCTATTTTAGTAATAATAAAATAATAATTTTTTATCAAAAAAGCCCATCAGGTGCTCTTGCAGAGGGTTTATATGAATATAACATTGAGAAACAATCCTATGAGAGTTTTCATAACTATGGGATTTCTCCAAGTGATGTAATACAAGGTAGAAATATCTTGGGCAATAAACTCGTCTTCCATAATGCGTACAAACCATATTCTGATGAATTATATAAGGATAAAGCATATTTAGTTGAAATTGATTTTGGGGAATATGTAAACGAACAAGAATATGAACTCCCTACTCGATTCTACTTTCATTCTGTTGCAGATTTTGCAAATGGTTTGCAACAAGTTAGTGATGATGGAAAGATTTCAATACTAAAAACCTCTTCGCCAGAATGGGAGGGAAATTATGAAACAATTACTAAGAGTGCCTACGTCGACAGTAAAATCGTAGTGTCAAGTGAGGGGAAAATATTGAAAGAATATTTTGTAGATCCTCGAAAGATTTTTAGATACTCGCATGTTGATAATGAAAAAATAGTATTTGCAGAACTAAAGTTAGAATACCGAGCAAGTGAAGATGGTGTAGGGGTGTATAGTGAATATGTCTACGATTCATTACATTTACTTGATATGAAAAAAGACGAAGTAAACAAAGTCACTGATTTAGGGAAAGACACAATATCACTACTGGGAGTTAAATTTTAATAGGAAGAGAATATGACTGTTGGTAGTTTTAAAGAATTTAACGAATCAGAAAAAAGCGAATGGAATTCATTTGTTGACTCTACTCCATACGCTACTATTTTGCAGTTCTGGGAATGGGGGGAACTTAAGAGAAGCGAAGGTTGGCAACCCTATAGAATGGCTCTAGTTGATTCAGGAGAAATATTAATCTCCGCACAGTGCTTACTAAAAAAAGCTCCCGTACTAGGGAATTATTTATATGTGCCTTATGGTCCAGTATTTAGAGATATAAGCGTTTTTAAACAAAACCTACCTGATTTTTTGTCTGAACTGAAAAATTTCGCTGATTCAAAAGGCTGTTTTGTGATTGAATTTGATCCATTGATTGGAAAATTAGTCGATGAAATTGAACCCTCAGAAAACTTACTCCCCTATTTAAACACAGAAATCAAAGAGATTCTCGAGGTGAACGGATTTTCAATAAGCAAAAGGAATATGCAACCTAGACATAAACTTTTCTATGATTTAAGCAAAACAGAAGAAGAACTGCTGATGTTGATGAAGAAAAACACAAGGTATA
>CALMQQ010000169.1 GCA_937871845.1 uncultured bacterium | reverse complement strand
CGGTCGTAACTCTGTATAAAATATATAATATAGATTAGTAGTCGTCAAGTTAAAATGTGTATTTTCTCAATTTTCTCTACTGCGTTAGGCGGTTGCGAGAAATGATAAAAGGGAATATCTATCCAGTCAGTTACACTTGACGGTGGGTAAGGTTGGTGTTATATTTAACTTGCATTTACGATACGTACATCTTGTATTTACTTGTAAACATTGAAAAATATGATAAAATATCAACATAACCTCAGTCATTTTAAGGACCACTTAAAAGGGAGAATTGATTCTTTCTCTCTTGTGTTTATTACAATGCCAAAAAATTATAACAAGGCAAAAGCTATGCTCCATATGAAAAAGATTCATCTAATAGCTTTATTGGCACAAGATCTGGAGTATGCTGGAATAAGAGATTTGGCAAAAAAGTTGAATGTCAGCCCTCAACAACTATATAAGGACTTTGAGAAGTATTATGGACAGAAATATACTACTGGGTTAGATAAATATGAATTTACTCTAAGAAGAAAGGCATTGAGTAACCTCACCAATCAACCAATTAAACCACCGAAAGATAAATAGATCGCACAATCTATTTATTGCCATTTGCTTACAATAGTTAATTTCTAATTAATCGCTCATGGTCAATCTAGATATTTATTTAATAGGGGTATCGAGTGGTCTTTTGTGTGGGTTTATCCTTTATCTATTATATAAATTCTTGAAAGGGGATATGAATATTAGTAAGCATGTCAACAACCATCACGAAGCTGCGTTCAATATATTTGGATTGGTTTTAACCTTTGTTTTATATCTTGTCTGGTCCGAAATACCTACATACAAATACCCCGTAATATCAAGCTTTTTAGGGTTATTTATTTTGTACTTTTTCTTTAGAGTAATTCTAAGTATCTTTAAATCTTTTAGGGGATTTTGGGCTAGTTCGTCACGGAGAGAGAAATTATTGATTTCGATTATGTTGTTTTTCGCATCAATTGTCTTGGTACCGCTCTTTCTATTTATGTTAGCGGTGGGATTGGAAACGTATGAGACTGTTAATAGAAGAAGCGAGGGGGGAAAATATTCTTGTAGTGTTGATAGGGATTGTAGCGATTTTAGTAGCCAGGCAGAAGCCCAAAAATTCTTTGATAGTTGTGGCTTTACGAAAACTAATGATCCTATGGATCTAGACGGTTTAGAATTTATAGACAATGGGGTAGTATGCGAGTCAACTGATGATTAAATTCATCAAAATGTGTTTGTGTTGACAAAATAGCCCTTGGTTTGATATATATAACACACTATCTTATATATCAATATGATTAAGCGACTTGATAAGATAATTCAGGAATTACAATCCTTGAGAAATTCAATCGACCACTCCTCCTCTAAATTCCTCCTTCCTTATGTCGACTTAATGGAGAAAATAGTTTCTCTAATTCCTACTAAAAAGTAATTTTTCTCTTTTTTCTAGTTGACGAGTGCTAAGTTTTATTGATAGATTATAAATGTTTACGACAACTAAACATAAAATCATGGTCTCAACTAGCCCACAAAATACCAATCACCATAAAGACGAACTATTTACACAGTTTGAAAATACCTTACTAGAAAAACTTACACTTGCTGAACTATCGGGATCCGACTTTAGAGTGGTTCTTGTTATTTTGAGAAAGACTTCGGGATTTAATAAAAACGCAGATTGGATAAGTTACACTCAGTTTGAAAAATTTACTGGACTAACA
>CALMQQ010000168.1 GCA_937871845.1 uncultured bacterium | reverse complement strand
CTGAAGGTAGATTAGTTTCGGACTTACCTTTTATTTCGATTTCTTTTGATGCATTTTTGATTACTAAACCGCGTATACCTTTATCCGAGATTAAAACATTACTACCCCACCCTAGTATTGTATAAGGTATATTTAGTTCATTTGCAGTTTTAACAGCAGAAGACAACTCGTTAATTGTGTTTGCCTGGAAAAATATATCTGCAGGTCCTCCAATTCTCCAAGTTGTGTATTTAGCAAGTGGTTCATCAAGCTTGACCGTCGAGTTTATCTTTTCTAATTCAGATTTTAATTTGTTTAGATTATTCATTTGATAATGTAGCTTTTATTCTTCTAATTCCTGCTCCGCTACTCTCTTCTTTTAATATCTTGAATGAACCTTGTTCTCTAATTTGTTCAATCTTCTCAACGTGTGGTCCACCACAGAATTCTTTTGAAATTTCTTCTTCTGCTTGTTGATCTTTTATAAATCACCATAGTTTTTACCAAATTCCATCTCGGCACCTATTTTTTCAGCTTCTGATTTGGGCATTGTGACTTTTTCAATAATGAGGTCCTTAGCAATATATTCATTAACTAAGTTCTCAACCTCGTGAAGAATTTCCGGTGTTAATTTTTCATTATGAAGGAAGTCTATTCGCAATCTTTCAGAGGTAATATTGCTTCCTCTTTGTTTAACGTGCTTACCCAAAGTGTTTTGTAATGCTGCAAGCAACAAGTGATGTGTTGTATGTAATGCTGTAGTTCGTTCTGATTGGTCAGCTAATCCTCCCTTAAACTTTCTCTCTGCTCCGGCTCTGCTTTGTGCTTTATGATTTTCAAGTTCCGTATTAAATCCATTTAGAATTTCTTCGATTTCTTTCTCATTGTAGTCTCCTGGATCGTTTGCGGAATTTGCAGCCAATTCTTCGATTATCATTTCGATAGGGAAACCGTATGTTTCATAAATATAAAATGCATCTTTCCCAGAAATCCTCAAACCCATACCTGTATATTTCTGCAGCTCTTTCAATCCTTTGTCTAACGTTTTTGCAAATTTTAATTCTTCTTTCTCAAGTTCATTTAATATTGAACTTTCATTTTGTTTTAATTGCGGATAATGTGAGTGCATTCTTTCTATCACTGCCACGGCAAGTTCCCTTGTGAAATTACCATCCATTTCAAGTTTCCTTGACGTTCTAATCATCCTGCGGATTAAACTACGTAGAATATAACCTTGGTCTTTATTTGCAGGGACAATACCGTCAGCGATGATGAAGCTTGAAGCTCTCGCATGATCTGCGAGTATTCTCATACTTGATGTGAATTCATTCTCATTACCTTTATTTTTGTAAGATTTTCCGCTTAGTTTTTCTATTTTTTCAATAATTGGGACATATAAATCGGTCTCGAAAATGTCAGTTTTCCCTTGGGAACACATTACTACTCTTTCGAAACCTCCACCAAAGTCTACATTTCTCTGGGACAGTTTTTGCCAAGACATATTTTCGTCGAGTTTGTATTCCATGAAGACGGAGTTTCCTATCTCAATAAATCTCCCCGAATCATCGTTTATGTGGTATTCGTCTTGTTCAACTGCAATTTGTCCTAAATCGTAGAAAATTTCTGAGCTAGGACCACCGAGCTCCCCAGGCGCTTCTCCTCGTTGCCACCAATTGTCTGATTTTCCATATGGAAATATACGATATTTGTGTGTCTTGGCCGACTCAAGGTCTGCAGGAATGTTTGTTATATCCTCAGTGAACTCTGCATCTATACCGTGTGCTTTGAAAACCTCTTTCCATAAATCAATAGAAACATCATCCCTTCCTACTACATCATCTCCACCCCAAACTGAAACGTACAATCTTTCAAAGTCGAGACCAAAGTGTTTGGTGTAGAGTTCAAATACCCATGGGATTTGCTTTTCTTTAAAATAATCACCTAGAGACCAGTTTCCCATCATTTCGAACATTGATGTGTGTCGATTGTCTCCTATTTCGGCAATATCCTTAGCTGCTGAACGAAAGGACCTTTGAAAATTACACAATCTTTTGCCTTTTGGATGAGGTTCACCTGATAAATAAGGTACCAAAGGAAACATTCCGGAATTTGTGAAAAGAATTGTTGGATCGTTAACAGGTATTAATGAGATGTTGGGAATCTCAGCATGGTTTCTAACAGGGTCTGTCATAAACTCAAAAAAAGCTTTTCTGATGTCTTCTGATTTCATTGTAGTTGTTTTAACTGGTATTTGATTAAACCATAAATTTGTATAATTTTCATCTAGTAAAATTAAATCAATTAAAGACTTATAGTAATCCGGGATGCATCGAAGTGTTTTTGAATGGTAGGAAAGTTGGTAAAATTCCGACCCTTGGTATTCGAATTTTGTGTAACATTAGTGTGGATTTAAATGATTGATGGTTGGGTCCTTTCGAAAAGTTAAAAGAGTAAATATTTTACACATATGTTATCATAATGACTATCTGGGGGGATTAGGGACTAGTGTTTAATAATTGCACAGTTGTTAGACATTTCCTGAGGGAAGGTGTTGTGACTAACTATTTTGTGGTACGAAATGTAATACATCTCTCTTTGGAGCGACTTCGTTAAATTTCTTGCAAGAATTTTGAAAAAATCAGGTTTAAATACTGATCGCCCTCTTGGTCCTGTAGTTATTTACTTGCTTCAGATAAAAATTCAATAAAAACAGGGTGTGGTTCCTGTGGAGATGATTTGTATTCAGGGTGTCCTTGAGTTGCGATAAAGAAAGGGTGCGTTTCCTTAGGTAATTCAATAAATTCTACGAAGAAATTATCAGGAGATGTCCCACTAAATATAAATCCATTCTTCTCAAATTGTTCTCTATATTTATTATTAAATTCAAACCTGTGTCTGTGTCTCTCTGCAATGACAGATTTTGATTTATTCTCGAAACCATTGTGTTTAGAATATATCTCATGTGTGAGAGTATTCTTTTTTACTATACAATCGAAAGTTCCAAGTCTCATTGATGTTCCCTCCCCTTTTATGACTTGATATTTCTCATTAAAAGGAATGCTATGCATTATTGGATTTTTTGTTTTTGGCTCAATTTCTTCGGAA
>CALMQQ010000167.1 GCA_937871845.1 uncultured bacterium | reverse complement strand
GCCGCCTACGGTAATGCTCTTGATGTTCCTTCGGGATCTCGTCAACCCCATGTCGTTGGTTGTCGTGGTGGTGCTTCTTCTCATGTCGTTCAAGGTTCGCTACTACACTGTGTATTATGACGACATTCGTCGGTACCAGAAAGAGGCCATCGTCGGTACGGAGAACGAGAATGGGAAACATTCTGGCACTGTCTTTGGGAAGTACTTTATCTGCTGGATGACATCTCGGCACAATGCAAAGGTCTTGGCTTTAATCAGCACACACGATCGTATCTGCAAATCCAAGAAAGAGATTGTTGAACACGGTAAGGTACCCAAACAGTTTACTGTTTGTTTCCGTCAAGGGAGTTTCGGTGATTTCAGCTACATAGGAAACATGATTGATGTGACCACCAATGGTGAGAGACCCTTTCAGACTCAGGTTATTGACACGATCATGGACATCTTTAATGAGAAAGATTGTGCAGTTGTGCTTTTGGCCGGGCCTCCGGGTTGCGGAAAGTCGAGTGTTTACAAGCAGCTTATTCGTCGTCTCGCCATAGTGAAGAAAGCGAAGTGCAGTTTCACCAACGAGTTTAGGATGTGTGATCCCGGTGACAAGTTTTCGTCACTTTACACTAGCATAGCTCCCGAAGAAGGACGTCCTCTTATCATTCTTGTTGATGAGATCGATGGTGTTTTAACACGCCTTGGTGGTGCTGGTGTTCCTCAACACCTGAATCACCCCATCGAGATCAAGAACAAGCAGGAATGGAACTCCTTTCTGGACGGGATTGACTCTGGCTTCTACAGGCATACGATCTTTCTCTTCACTACCAATCTTACGCTCGATCAGATTGATGCTATCGATCCTTCTTACACTCGTTGTGGGAGGACTGATGCTCGATTTGATATCAGCGCGAACGGAAATGTGAAGATTGAGAGACATGAGGTGGCGAAGCCTTTAGTCGATCAGTACACGGGAGCTGATGGGTGAGGAGAAAGTTTTGCAGACAAATGAACATATGTGTTCATTTCACTGTTTGATGCGATGCCGAAACAATATTTAAAGCTTCAAGTTGATGTCGACGACAAGTTGGTGCATAATCAGCTAGCCCACCAATCAAGACTTGCCCGTCTTTCGGAGCTTTGCCTACGTAGCTTTGGAACGGAGCATTAACAAACACTTCAGGCATTTCATCTATACATGGCTTACAAACAGCATTGAGTTTCTCGTATGAATCAGCGATAACAGACAATAAACATGTTTGTCCAAACTGCTTCATCTTTGAATCAGAATCCAAACCTGAAGCATATACATGCTTTCCAAAAACATTGACCCATTCGCTAATACATTGGTACAAATCATCAAAGAATTGAACTTCATCAACGCCAATGACCCGATATTTTACCAGATCGTTGTAATCAACTTCTGTTAATGATCCAACAGACATGAATGTAATCAGTTCGAAATCACGGGCATCTCGCATACCACAATGAGTTGAATACTTATCTCTTCGAGTATCTCGGTTACTCTTGATGAACAACACTTTCTCATTGGTAACTAAAGCATGTTTGATCAAAGCATCAATAACCATCGTCGTCTTTCCAGACGCCATTGGTCCAACATAAACACGAAGACTTCCTGATCTCTTGAACGGCATCTGGTATAACCAAGTGTAAGCACTTGAAGTTTTATTAAAATCTTAATATCATGACTAGTTCAATATTTGCCACAACGTTCAGTCAAGTGATAGATAGAGTATCAACAGAATACGAATCTTGGAAACAAGCTTTTACTAATATAAGAAATGCTAGGCTTTCATCTCACAGCATCCAAATCCCGTTCTTGTTTGATATGGAACCGTTATCGGGACAGTTTGAATTCTTCATCTACCCATCTCAGTATTCGATCTTTTTTACTGGATGGAACCCCGTAATTATATCTAAAGGGATATTTACAATTGTTGTAGGATTGCCATCAAAACCTAGACAAGATATTATTGTTACAAGCTTACATATAGACGAAAGTAATCCCAAACAGTTTACAGTCTTAGCTGAATCATTTCCAGATTGGCAACAGATATTGGATTCATTGACTAACGTTTATCCAGGTGAGTAAAACAATGGGTCAAACTCAGTCATCTAGTATTGATCAAGCTATCCTTACTCAAGTGAGAGAAAGTGCCAAAACTATTTGCCAGGTTGAATACGATGAATCAATTAAAGATGTCACTATTATAGCCGTTGGCGGATCGGGCGATATCACATTAGAAAATCAACTTAAAATCGAGGGCACAAAATGTAATCTATCGGCTTCATTAAATTCGCAGATCGCTAATGAGTTGTCAGCACTGCTTGACCAAAAATCGACATCTATCACTGGTTTGTTGCCAGACATCACATCAAAGAAACAAACATTGGCTATTGGACAAAGTGTTAAGAATTCAGCGGCACTATCCAGTTATGCTGCATGCCAAACAGGGGCTAACCAAGAAATCAGTAATGTTTATATCTTCGCGGAAGACACTGACAGAAACATCCATCTAATTAATAATGGAGGTATCAATAACTCGAGTTGTAACATCACTAACGCATTGAAACAGATCACAAAGAATTCGGTGAAAGCTACAGGGAAACAATCAATGACAACGATTAGTGGTATTGTGCTTATCATTGTAGCCGTTGCTATTGTCGCTCTCGTTATTTTCCTTGGTGGTAAGAAAGGATCTGGATCTGGATCTGGATCCGGATCTGGATCCGGAGGACCAACAACCATTAATCTTTCAGGAATGGATATGGCAAAAATGGCGGCAATGGCTTAAAGATTTTCATTCGTAGATGAAAATAATTCTTATGTAAGAGATCTAAACAACCTATGACAACCAGGTTGTCAATCATTTCCAGCGAGCCCGTTTTAGGGAGCTCGCGCTGTAAATCAAGTGTACAGGAACACCCGGGGTGGTTTAGCTATTGTTTTGGGTTCCTATGGGCCGTTAAAAATTAGGTTTTTTGTTAAAAATTAGATTCTTTGACGTGAGCTCGACATTTGAATTTACAGCGGAGACGTAGTAGAAGTTAGCACGTTGAGTGATGTTGATAGACAGGATACTTCGAAGTGATCTACTGGATAAAAAGAAGTCTATGATTGAAACTTGGTTAGTCCCCGATGAATGGCCCACATCGGTTTTATGATACACACGTGTATCATTTTTGTATGACCGGTCCCCAAAATTCTCGTTGAGGGAACTCTCGTTCTGATGGAGGTACGCTCTGGTTACGAATCATTGAGGGAATAAGTTCGCCAAAAACATGTGATACAAACTGCATTGAACAATATTGCTCCGCATTGTGTACCGTCAGTTCCAGATGTGGTTCATGATTGACTTCGATCAACAAAGGCTTAGCGTCCCAAGAAAACATTATGTCAAACCCAAGGACAACAAGATGGTAATTTTCTGTCGGGAATAATTCTGTATTAACAATAAGTTCTTCAAGAATTTTGCTGACAATATTAGTGTCGTCTCTAATCAAGAGTAAATGATCTTTTGAATTGTATCCAGGTATTTTCTCCTGGACGGAGATGTTCGTGATGGCAGTTAGAGGATCGTCTCTTGGATTGTACTTGTTGACGCAAAGCCTTGCCACGCCAAAATCTAATGATGTCGCATAAACCTTCGATCCAATCGAGAAGACTACACCAAAGAAACGGCAATCAAACTTACGACCTTCCCATAACAACGGTTGGATCAATGGTTGTATAATCCAATGTTCTATTGAGTAATTACGGCCACCAATTTTGTAATCTTTTACTCGTGCTTTGATTAAAGCTTCTCGATCTTGACTTACTGTAATGAGCTTACCTGAACCGATAAATGGATGTGATGGTTTTTGGATATAAAGCTGAGGCTTTTCTTGTACTGAACTCGACAACGGAGATTCTGTGATAGCATAACTCGAAACTATCGGCAATAAATGCTTTTGGATGAAGTTCTCATAACCATCGATGTACCATCCAAGCCTAAGTTTATTAGAGTTACTGTTATCCAAATCAGGGATTCTAGAAAAGTCCCAAACTTGAGGTAAGATCTTATCTAAAGTCTTGAACAAAGTCAAGCCATATCTCTTTTGACCTCCCGTAGTGCCGTAAGTTAGCTTTGATGCCTGTGCTGGAGCAGCGTCAATTAAGGGAGCATATCCAAAATCAAATCTACCAGACAATACATGAGAAAGACTATAAACTCGAAGTTCCATCGACTTTTATATTACAATTTACGGTATATATTGTTCAATTATTATGTACCGAAGCGCTAGATTATAATCGAGTTTTGGATGAGATTAAATTTTAATGTTTCTGTTCAGATTTAGAATTTTCTTCGTAGGCTGAGTGTAGTAGTTTTCGTAAAAAAAAATGACCCAAGTTGAATGTCGGGTGAAACACTATTTTTGTTGATTACAACCGTAATTGTAATCATCTAGCTTAAGTTTTACTGAAAATAAGCTTGTAAATCTTCAGGAACATGTATAAGAGCACACTAATTCTGTTGAACGGCGGCCATGCAAAGTTCGGGTGTCTTAAACTCCTCTGGAACATACTCTAGAGCACGCCTGTTCTGTTGAACCGCAGCCAAATAAAGTTCAGGTGTCCTTACCTTCTTAGGAATATGCCTTAAAACACACCCATTCTGTTGAACGGCAGCTAGATAAAGTCCCGGTGTCCTTAACTCCGTCGGGACATACTCAAGAGCATATCCATACTGTTGAACGGCAGCTAGACAAATTTCAGGTGTCCTTAACTTCTCCGGGACATACCCAAGAGCATGTCCATTCTGTTGAACGGCAGCTAGACAAATTTCGGGTGTCTTTAATCCCTCTGGGACATACCCAAGAGCATATCCATTCTCTTGAACGGCAGCTAGACAAAGTTCAGGTGTCTTTAACT
>CALMQQ010000166.1 GCA_937871845.1 uncultured bacterium | reverse complement strand
TAGCCCCAGTTATACTAGCTCCTGTAGCCCCAGTTATACTAGCTCCTGTAGCTCCTGTAGCTCCTGTAGCCCCGGTAGCCCCAGTTATACTAGCTCCTGTAGCCCCAGTTATACTAGCTCCTGTAGCTCCAGTAGCACCAGTAATCGATTGTCCTGTCGCACCTGTCGCACCTGTTACTCCTTGAGGGCCACCTGGCGGACCAGTCGCTCCGGTTGCACCTGTAGCCCCAGTTATGCTAGCTCCAGCGGCACCTGTTGCTCCTTGAGGACCAGTCGCTCCAGTCGGACCTGCCGGTCCTGTAGCCCCAGTAATCAACTGCCCAGCTGTTCCCGCTGCGCCTGTTGCTTCATTTCCTGATGTAATTCCGACAACACCTCGCATCTGCGCACCCATTGTTTGCACAGTTTGCATATACTGATACATCATATACGATTCATACGGTAACATGGTATTTTTAGATATTAAAGAGTATTCATTGCAGAATGTCTTGTTTTACTGAAGACTTGTCAGGAGATTTCCCTGGTTACCCAATAGGAATGTCCACGACTCTAAAGCGGTGTTTTGGATCAGACCAAGACCCAGATAGTATTGTTGATTTCTGGAGAAGTGGTATTTGTCCAACGACTATTCATGATTACCTGTATTCTAATCTAACATTTGACATCGATAAATTTCATGATCTTCAAGAAGGAGCTAACAAATTGGTATCCGATTATTACAAAGACATTCAGCCTTCGTTACCAAATGGTATTGAATATCACCCAATTCAAGGCATCATAGCAGATTTATGTTCAAGTAGATCTGTTCAAGGTGTTGAAGGGATATGTGATCAGGTTTTATCAAAGTTATGTAATGGTTGTTCACGTGATCAGATAGCCAATAATACCCCATACTTACGTTTGTGTGGATGTTATGCTCCTCCGTTACCTGGATCTGGCATCGGGACTGGTACTGTAAAGTATCCAATCCAATGCGATTCATTGTGTAATAAGCCGCAAAATGTTGCCACATTGCGCGATAATTCACCACCATATGCTCCAATATCATGTCTAGCGTCTAAGATTTGTGTTATCACTGACGTTAACTTTATCTCTAATGGGGTGGAAGTAGATGGGACTTTCAACTTACAAGAACGTTGTGATGGATGTACAGCTGATGCACCCTGTGAATGTATTATTGATTCAACTTTACCCGATCAAATACGTCGTTTAGGGTTTAATGATGCTGTCACGTTTAAGAGTTTCTGTGGCGCAAACAGTATTTGTGTTGTCAGAGATCCAGCTACAGGGAATACGACAAATGTTGATTGTGAAACACAATTATTCGCTAGCACTGTAGTGTCGAGTTCAACATCAAGTTTTTTGAAAGTTAATAAGTATTTTTGGGGTATAATGATTGCTTTGGTGTTTATTGCATGTTTAATAGCTGTCGCTATTAAAACATTGTAGTCATGAGTACTATCAAGAAAGTTGGTCACGAAATCTTGGATAGCGACTTATTCCCGGTATTGAGCGTGTTGTTTCTTGTATTGGCAGTGATATGTCTGTTAGGATCTGTGGTTTTGTTCGTTATTAATCGATATACACGTGTTAGTCGAGATAATGTCCCTGTGATAAAAGGTACATTTGCAGTAAATCCTAACAAGACAGGGACTGTAGCCACTGATTGCGGTTCTAATAATGACCAACCTTGTGTTTACAATGCACCCAATATAGCTACGGCTATTGATCATTGCAATACGTATAAGACTGGATGTACAGCATTTGTCTATGATTATACGATTCATCAAGCAAAGATCTTAACTGATACTCCTATTGTCACAATATCAGCTTCATCAGACATCTATTATCGTCAAGTCGCTTCTGTCTAGATGACACCAATTGGTGTCATCATTCGAGGATCTTCAATAGATACCTCATTCGGCCATCGGGGAAAGTTATATCCTCAATACACGCGTAATTCTTAAGATCTGCTAATTGATCTTCGATGAACTCGCATGTTCCCCAAATTAAGATTTGTGGGTAACCGTCTGATGAATCAGGCATATTTTCAACACCATCGTCATCAGGGATCTGGTCAACTTCCGGTACCTTTCGAATACACGTTAAATCATCTAAAAATGCATCATATTTACGATTCTTCTTTCCCATAATATAACCAAGGCATTTCTTCATTCCAGGCCCCGTAAGACTAGAATTGGGCTTTGCGTCGTATTCAGAAATAATCTTAGCGATACGACCATCAGGATCCTTCTTCACAAACAACGCGATACTTACTCCCGGATTGTATTCAAGAATAATTATATCATCATTTTCGAATATAATCTTACGATCGTCTTTTGTTTTCATCGGAGCTACATCAACTCCTAAGAACTTAGACATCTTCTCTAAGCCCTTTTCGTTCATGTTGCTAATCTGTATTAAATAACGTTTGTCGCTCAAAGAAATATCACGTTCAGTTATCTTACGATCCTTAATTAGGTCTCTGAACTTCTTAACGAACTTATCATCTTTTCCAGGAATGTATTCATCCTTATAAAGGCCTTCAGCTGCAAGGGGATCGTAATGATCGACATAAACATGGTAACCCATGTGGATTACCGTACAAGTTGGGAGATCAAGAACTACTTTAGTCGCCATTTTTATGAAGTGTGTCTTCAGCGTATCTAGTTCAATTACACTGATTCTAAGACACTCATAAGTGTCTTAATTAGTCAGCATCTCGATCTTCCACATTAGCTAACGGTACCAAAATCTTTAAAGCCATCGGCTTTAGATTCTTCAACCATTTGCTACGATCTGGATATACACGTCTCAAATAACTAGCCAAGATTTCCATCGTCATTACGGAGTCGTAATAATCTCCAAGAACAAATCGATCATCACTTGAATATTCGATTTTATAATCAGAACTATACCTCAGTAATCTACGTACAGAATTGTGATAATACATCTGACGTTCAAACTTCGAATAATCCCATTGCTTCTTTGTATAGTCATCTTTTCCAATAGGTCTTTGAACAATCAGTCGTGCTTCAGAACTTGTATGACCAATCCAAGGCTGAACATACACTAGTCCATCCAAATATTCCCATGTCTTTCCCAGACGAGTAAGAACTTCCTTCTCAGCATACGGTAACCGAAATTTCAGATATGCGTACATTGGTCTGATCGCAAGTACCCACGATTCTTGAAGCTTCATATCGTCGAGTGCTTTCTTCTCGTTGTTCCAAGACCATCGAGTCTTTCCACCCTGAGAGTAAGTCAGGTTACGGATGTCGCAAATCAAGAAGACATCATTGCGCATAGAGTACCTAGGAAAGTCTTCAGGCTCAAAGTACTTTTCGTACATAGTCACATTTGGAAGATCATACAACCCCTTAGCAAACTGTTGAAGATCATACAGCTCCCAATTAATCGTTGGAAACATACGAATCAACGTGACAAGATGATGACCCGGTCCAGCACCGATATAAAGTACAGTTAACTTTGGAATTTTAACTGGATCCCAATACATCGTAATGAACTGGAGTTCAGAAACAAAATTTTTGAGCTGGCCATGTTTTGTTGTCATCTCGGGTGAAGGCTTGGTAACACTGTGTTCATACGCCTTCTCCGGCGTTGCATCAGTGATCATAGTGTCTAAAGGATAGTTGAACTTCTGCATCTCTTGTTGATGAAGATGATTTTTAAATTGTAATGAGTATTGCTATTAGATCAATAGCAAATTTCGCTGAACCATAGAATTTACTTCTGAGGAAGTCTAGTAATCTTCACGCCTAAGGGAGGCCAAGAGCCTTCTGTAGAGTTTTGTTTGTTGATTTCAAATTCTATTTTTCCCTTAGAATAATAAAAGAAATGGAATTTCTTCGACAGTTGGAAAGGATACTACTGTCATCAGGCACAAAGAATGCGGTCATTTACGCCAAAGACTGCATGATCTCTGTTGATGATTCCTTTGCCACTGTTATATTCAAAGATAAATCTATTATAGTTCCTAGAGATTTGACAAATCAGAAGATAACAGAGATAGATCTACGTCATATTGGTAGCATTCTTCCAACAACATGTTCAGTGGCATCAGTTTCGCCTGTTGTAACCGAGCCAATGTCACCTAAAGCCACTACAATAATTGTGTCCCCTGTTGAAGAACCTCCTCGAAGTGCGGAATCACCGGTGTCTGAAAAAAGCATTGAAAGAGTTGGTCGAGATAGAAAAAATAATACAAGAATTGACTAGGAAAAGTGACGGCGAATTTAGTAGTATACAAACGAAATTAAAAGAAGCAATAAAAAAGAAAACCGATTTGTTATCGGAATTACAAAAAACAAGACGCTGATTTGAATATTAGTGATGTTCCTTCAAAAATCATACTCATTAGTATGATTCAAACAACGATCCGATAAGCATAGAACTCGCGACATAGCGATCCTTCGGTAGTTGGAGTTCTAACG
>CALMQQ010000165.1 GCA_937871845.1 uncultured bacterium | reverse complement strand
GACCCATGCCTTACTTCATCCCGCCTTGGCGGGACAAGCTTGGCCATGTCACCACTTAATCCGAGGAATCCTCCGGTGAGTTTATTCTCCTCTCTTTTAATTCTTTTTTAAAATAGCTATGTTTTTTATCTCCTTTTTCAATATGGTCATCTTAGAAAGATTGACCCATGCCTTACTTCATCCCGCCTTGGCGGGACAAGCTTGGCCATGTCACCACAGGTTAACTCCGGTCATTCAAAGATCGTAACAGATTTTACCAGATTAATGATGTTATTGATAAGCATTTAGTAAAAATTAAGTTCAGGATGTATAATTTATTTAGCGGAGCGTAGTTCAGTTGGCTAGAACGCACGCATGGGGTGCGTGAGGTCGCTAGTTCGAGTCTAGTCGCTCCGATTTTAAATAAAATGTAGTTTATCCCTGCGAAGGCAGGGAAGTCTCACCAGCCCGATTTGCAAAGAATGGTGTAACTACATTAGTTATTAAGTCGCTAGGGAGTTTATCCCTGCGGAAGCAGGGAAGTCTAGTCGCTCCGATTGAGTTTTAGAACGAAGTGAGAAATTACTCAATCGTGAGTCTGCCGTAGCTTTAGCGTAGGCATGGCTACGATGCTATAGGAAATGTAGTTTATCCCTGCGAAAGCAGGGAAGTCTCACCAGCCCGATTTATACATATTTAACATCAATCATAATGAATCTCACAGAAATCCAAAAAAGAGCTTTAGAAATCAGAGAAAAATACGAACAATTCGAGACAAATAAGTATGGTAAACCTTGGTCAATTGAGGATTTGACCATGGGATTAGTTGGTGACATTGGAGATTTAGTAAAACTCATACAGGCTCAAAATGGTAAACGTGAGATAGAAAATTCTCAAGAAAAGTTAGCACATGAGCTCTCGGACTGTCTTTGGTCTATTCTCATAATTGCGAAAAAGTATGATATTGATTTAGAGAAGGTATTTATGGAGACGATGGATAGTTTGGATAAAGAAATTAGTGATAAACTCAACCAATAAAATATTCACCTTCCTTGAGTCCTACTTTTAAATTACAAGATGGTAAGGTATTTCATAAATAAAACATTATGAACATCAAAAGAATCCTTAACTTCTCAGAATTTATAATTAAATTTAATCAGCTTGAGCGGAGAATTTACGCAACAGGAGAAAATCGATTAGAAAATGATTCTGAACATAGCTTTCAACTCGCCATGGTCTCCTGGTACATAATTTCCACAGAGAAACTGAAATACGACATCGATAAAATAATAAAGTATGCATTAGTTCATGATTTGGTTGAGATTTATGCAGGGGACACATTTTTCTACGCAGACAAGGCTTCAAAAGAGTTAAAAGTCCAGAAAGAGAAAGTTGCATTAGAAAAAATTGGAAAAGAATTTAGCGAATTTCCTGAACTATTAAAATTAATTCACGAGTATGAGAAAAAGGAATAGCCTGAATCTGAATTTGTTTATACCCTCGATAAAATCCTACCAGTCATGAATATCTATCTAGATGAAGGTAGAAGTTGGAGAAAGCATAAAATAAAGTTTGATATGTTAGTAGAGGTAAAGAATAAGGTTGTAATAAATAAGGATGTACAGAAAGTTTGGGAAGGATTGGTAGAGCTGGTAGAGAAAAGGAAGACCGAGCTTTTTGGGGAGAATGAAGGGGGTTAGACTCCTGCTTTCGCAGGAGTGACAGTGTAAGAGTTGATAGTTACCTCGCAAAAATATCTTTTCCAAGTCCTGCCTGTCTTTTTATAGATCTCAAAGTTCCAAGAGGAATTACTTTTCTTCCCGAAGGTACAATTACGACTAATTTCCCTTTCCTAAATTTTTTATGGCTACCTTTTTGAGAAATAAACTCAAATCCAATAGATTTTAGAGTTGATATAACGTCATTTGAGGAATATTGTTTAGGCATCTAGGCTAATTTTCGTCTGTGTAATAGCTGGAGTTTGAATTTCAGGGATGTCTATATCATTAGCGTCTTCCAAATACAGTTCAATAGCTTCTTTTATATTTTCTAAAGCTTCGTTTTGGGTTGCGCCGAAACTTGAAACATCTACGTCTAAACATTGGGCCACAAAGAGGTCGTCCTCTCGCCAAGTTGTGATGGTGAAATTGTGATTCATCATGTGTAGATTCAATGTTTTATTATAACAAATGTGAATTAGTTTGTATCTGAATGAATCTTATCACTAAGTAAAGAGGAATTCCTTGCGTTCCGTTACATGAAAGATTTAAAAATTAGGGAATAAAAATTTTAGTTTCAGCTTTAGTAACATAATTTCCCCCTGGTCCCGTCTAGAAACTTGACGGGAGGGGGATCTCTCGTAAACGAAAAATTCAACATCTCCCCTTGAAAAAGGGGATCTCTCACAAACGTTTTACCTAAGTATTTCTAAGGTAATACACAACCTAGAGATCCGTACCGCCATGTAACGGAGGAGATCAAGTCAGGGAAAGTTGATGCACTTGATTTCTTTTGAAGAGGAGTCTGTCTTTTAATTTCACACTTTTTACAACCCCCTCATCTTAAACTTCTTAAC
>CALMQQ010000164.1 GCA_937871845.1 uncultured bacterium | reverse complement strand
TTGTTCAAAAACAGTCTGCTTATTTTCTAAAATCGAATTCGTATTGTAGTCTAATTGAGCCTCATTAAACCTGTATACATTATAAACACCAGCACGTCCGACCTCTGATAGTATATCACTTTTAGTTATTGCATAACTATAAGATGTGGGAGGTACTCTTCTGAGAAAGTAATACAGATAGTAGATCTCATTTCGGGTGAGATTTGTATTAACCTCATCTTCAATAATTCTCAAGACCTCAGTGGTTCCAAGAATGAGTTTCGAGACGTCTATACTTTGGACATACCTCTTGTATAATTCTAACTGTCTCTCCAGTTGTTTATCCTCTCCATCATTATCACTTCTTACGTAATCCATAATTTGCCCACTTTGTATACTGTGTCTACCTTTTTGCCACTTAGCCGAACTATCATTTATGTATATATCGAGATCTTCTACATCACTCGAATTATCAAGGTGTATAGTTTTAGTATACCTCGACATTTTGTCAAAAAATACCTCGTCCACATAAATATATCTGTCAATTTTTGTCGCTAATAATTCCTCTGCTAAACCGACAATATTTCCATTTTTATTATCTATCAAACCACGTCTTAACGAGATTTGTGTCTCATCAATTGAATCATTAACCATAATATCTGGATTAATATTGACGATTCCAACCTGATCGTACTTAGGATCTACTACAAGTAACGCAACTGCATCGACAAAAACATGCTCTTCACTTTTCCTATCTAAGCCGACTAATAGTACTTTAAATTTTTGACTGTAATCCCATTTTTGAGCGTCTTGATTGCCGAAGTCGGTATTTGGTTCAAACCTTATCATTGCATTCACTACAGGGGTTATCAGAGCGATAAAAATTATTAGAAGTGTCAAAAATATTCCAGAAAACACATAGCTGGAAGTGATTTTCATGCCAGACTTTGTTGTCTTTTTTCTTTTTACCCTATTCCGAAGACTGAATATTTTTCTTCCAAACATTATTTTGATTACAAATTGTTAAATGATTCATCTGGGATAGCTTCTAATTCCGTCATTTCACCAGACAGCAACCTTAACTTCAGTTTCCAAGCATGCAACATCAGTCGAGGATATGCAGTCCCCTTTCCATAAATGATATCTCCCAGAATTGGAAAACCAAGTTCAGAAAGATGTACACGGATTTGGTGTGTTCGACCAGTCTTGGGCATAACCTTCAAAAGACTATAAATTTGACTTTGATATTCTAATGTTCTTAAAAATGTTATCGCTGTTATGGCTTTCTTCCCTTTACTCGGGGGAACTTTAGCAAATTTTTTTCTATTTATTTGATTTCTCCCCAAATAGTTATCGACTATTTGTTCTACAGGTCCGAATTTGTCATAATAGTCCCCCTTAACGACTGCCAAGTAAGTCTTTTCGATTTTTCTATCGGCGAATAATTTAGAGTAATACCATAATCCTTCGTTTGTTTTTCCAACTAAAACAATTCCGGATGTATCCTTGTCTAATCTATGGATTAAACCAGATCTTTTTGAATCTCCCACAGCCGTTAAATTGGAGTATTTGTAGAATAACGCATTTAACAAAGTCGAATCCCAATTAGATGTTGATGGGTGTACAACCATTCCTACTGGCTTATCAATTGCTACCAAGTGCTCATCTTCATAGATGATTTTCAATGGGATATCTTGAGGTACAATTTGATCACCACCTTTGTCCTCAATTATAAATTCGCAAAATATTTCATCATTCTTCTTAACCTTATAATTGGGTCTATATTCAATCACATTATCAACTTTGACATTTCCTGACTCTATTTGTTTTTTTACAACTGATCTTGTTAAGTTGTTAAACTCAAATGCAAGAAATAAATCTAATCTCTTACCCTCATGATGTTCCTCTACTTTTATTTTTTTTGTAATATTCATAAAATTCAAAAATTATAAGTAACAATGCACCAAATACTACCATTAAATCTGCTATATTGAACTTTGGGAAAATCCACACTCCGATATAATCCACTACCCCATTATACATAAATCTATCTAACAAGTTTGAAATTGAGCCCAGAATCACTGCTGATATTGAACATTTAACCCGAATATTAGAATCAATTTTATACAAATATAAAACTAACACACATGTTAAAAAGATATGAGTAATCTGAACCAATCCTGGATTGGCTCCAATGATACCGAAAGCTACTCCTGGGTTTAAAACGTAACTACCATAATTCACGAAGTATAACTTCAACACACTATCTACAACAAAGAGGAAGAATAGAAATATCATCATGGCCTATTTATTGAATCTCGATATTTTCTTTTATTTGATGTAAGGTTCTTAATTTTAATATTAATCGGATTTGAAACTCTTCTACGATTTGCGAAAGATATCGCAAACCCTTTGTTCATACTCGGCTTTAGTGGTTTCAGTTTTTTCCTAATCTCTTGTTCTTGTAATGTTGCTATTGAAGTAAGGAGCAAGTTAATCGAAAGGATTATAGAGAGAACACCAATAATTTGGTGATAATTTATAATTCCAAAAAAATTGGGAACATAAGAAGGATCAAGATAATCAAGAATAATTTCTCCAATAGTTATAAATAATACAGAGATGCTTGTATATAACCCACTCTTTGCCAACCAAAAATTATTAAAGAAATTAAAGATCGCCAATAGAAGTACAAATTCGAAAAGTCTAACTAAGTTGGGAATATACAAAGAGATATCGAATTCTGCTCCACTCCTACCTGTATCAATGAAAGTAAAAATCATACCCAGAAGTACTGATGGTAGAAGGCAGAGTATTGCCAATCTGGTAATACGATCTAGAGTATTATATTCAACTTTTTGGATGGTATTTATGAAGTTATAAAGACTAATCCCAAAAATCGCCCCTATGAAAAAATAGATTAATGAGAATCCTGAAAACAAATCGAAGTTTAGCAAAGAAATTGGAAGTGTATTTACAAAACTTACAAAAGACCATTGTAAATTATTTACATCTATCCAGTTAGTAACAATGAAGAGAGTCCTTTCTGTCAGAAATCCAAAGAATAGATACAAGAAAGTAAAATCAAATAACTTTTCGTGTTTGAATTTTCCGATAAATGTTTTCCAAGAGAGATATGTGAAAACTACCACAAATATTAGCAGTCCCAGAGTCTTTGGATAATTAAATAAATCCATCGAATAATAAAATTAAACTAATTATGTTTCGTTCTTATTAATATTTTATATCTTTCTCGGATATAATTGCTACAAGAATATTACTATCTCTGATTACGCCTTCCCATGCCTGAATTATATCTTCTTTTGTAATTAGTTCAATTTCTCTCAATTGTTGGTCCGGGGTTTTGTATTTCTTATTCAATATTTTAGATATACCATACCATCCTGCTTTATCTTCTCCTGTTTCAATATTGTCTAGAATCGATGAAATGTGATAATTCTTTGCTCTGTCTAACTCCTCTTGCGAAAAAGAACCTGAGGAAATGTCTTTGAAAGAATTAATGACTTCATCAATCCCCTTCTGTGTTGAACTATTTGCAATTCCAGCTCTGACATAGAATTTACCTACGTCCTCATAAGTTGCCACACCACCACCAATATAATAAGCAATTCCATGCTTTTCCCTCAAATTCTGAAATAGTCTACTCCCAAATCCATCGGATAAAAGTGTCATACCAATCTTCATAGGATATTCTAGAGGGTGATTCCTTTCATAAGAAATTCCTCCTACGACAACGTGTGATTGTTCTGTTTTCTTTTTGATATGTAAAAGTTTTGTAGATAAATCTCCAAAACGACTTATTGAATCAGCAATAGCTTTTTCTTGAATTTTGTTATCCTTCAGTTGTGCAAAATATTTCTCAGCAATTTGTAATGCAAAATCCTCATTTAATGCACCAGCAATAATCAATTGCATATTTTTTGGTAGGTAGTGATTAGCCTTAAAATCCGATATTGTTTCTACTACTATATTTGCCAAAGTATGGGTAGTACCCGCAATATTTCTTCCTAGAGGATGGTTAACGAACAATGATTTATTAAATTCATCTTTTATTTTTTCGGAAGGAAGATCATCATACATTCGAATTTCCTCTTCTATAACTCCTTTTTCCTTCTCAAATTCTTCTTTCCGGAAAATCGGATTTACAATTATATCCGCAATTAATTCAACGGCTTTTTCAAAATTTTTCAGCGGAACCTTTATGTAGTAGCCTGTGTAGTCGTATGATGTGAATGCATTAGATAACCCTCCCAACATCTCCATCGCCATCGCAAGCTTATTACTTGTAGGGTGCATTGAGGATCCTTTAAAAAACATGTGTTCAAGAAAATGTGCAGTACCCGAAAACTTTTCGTCTTCATGTCGCGAACCAATAGCAACCAATAACATAATCGTTACCGACTGCACATCCAAACCATTGATAAATGTATATGGGAGATTGTTTGATAACTTGGACTCTTTGACAAAATAATTCGGTTTTTTCATTATCTATTCTTTTTCTTTTTACCTTTCTTATTTTTTTTCTTTTTTTTCGAAGTAGAAATTACCTCATTTTCTGTACTAATTTCACTAACATCATTATCTTCTTCTTCGTCATCATCTTTATCATCATAGTTATCATCATCTCTATCTAGCCTCTCTTTCAAGCTTGAAACCATATCTGAAATTTTACTTTTCAAATTAGGTAATAATTTACGTTTATTAGTAGTGTTATCATTTTGATTGTCGAGACTCACAACTGCACCATCCTGAGCAGATATTTCAATCTTCCCAATTGTGGGCTCTTCATTCTCTTTGTTCAATGCTACATCAAGATTATAATCAATCTTCTCTTCAAGAATTTTCTTAGTGTCGATTTTCAACTGTAAGGAAATCACTACCCCTTCTTTTCCAGTAAAGTTAGCAACAGGAATATTGATTCCTCCTTCAGGAGAATCATCCCATTCGTCTCTGTGACTGGGTCTAATTAATAAATAAATCAGTAGAAATGGAAAAGAGAGTACCAAGTTCAACAAAGCCAAGATACCTGCTACCAAAAGATTGTTAAATCTAGATTTGGCATCATTAAATACCCAAACAGATACAAAAACCCATAATAACACTAAATATACAACCACAATCTTTGTAACTACCGAATAATCAATTCCTTCGTTAAAACTGATGAGTTCTAAAATAAAATTTACCATCTATCAAATATAAAAAATATTATTCGCGGGATGAATATTTCCCGGTCTCTGTGTTAATCTTGATTTTATCTCCAACCTTTATAAATAACGGAACTAGAATGTTCAGATTATTCCCAACTTTGGCGACTTTTGAAGCTCCTGTTGCTGTATTACCAGCAACTGCAGGTTCGGTATCGATAACTTCTAATACAACAGATTTGGGTAAATCAATGCTCAAAGGTTCGTCTTCTACGAATAAAACTACAACTTTCAATCCTTCGTAGAGAAAATCAGCCTTTGTACCAAGAATCTCTCGGTTGAGTTCGTACTGTTCAAAATTTTCATTGTCCATGAAGTAGTAACTGTCTCCTTCACTATATAAAAACTGTGCGGACTTCTTCTCTGCTGTGAATTCTTCTAATTTTTCTTCATTACTAAAAGTGAGTTCTGTATTAGATCTTGTGACAATATTTTGAACTTTGACTCTAATGACTGCTTGTCCTCTACCCTTTTTAATGTGTTGGTATTTTAAGACGATATATTTCTGACCGTCATAAATAAAAAGAGAACCTTCTCTTAATGAATTACTTGCTAGATATGCCATTTCACAATGTTTACTTTAATTATTTAACATGCCAAGAGAGGGAATCGAACCCACACCCCCGTGAAGGGACCGGATTTTGAGTCCGGCGCGTCTACCAATTCCGCCATCTTGGCTATATTTACCAACTTGTTCCTCGTAGCCCGACTATTCTGGGCGAAGAGGAATTCCGCCATCTTGGCAATATATACGTTAGTAGACCATTAATCATGGAAAACGTACATCGATTATAGCGGGAAATCCCTGAAATTAATAGTTCCCTATCCCTTTTTTCTTCCCAATTCTCTATTTGAGTTTAAACCAATTTGGGCAGCCATTTGCCCTGCAATCTTTTGTAAGGCAGCTTTCCTAGCACTAACAGCAGAACCCATCATTTCAATATTTTGATTCAATGATTCAAGTTTTCCTGAATATTCATTAATTCTATTTCCAATATCCTTCATACCTTTTTTAAGGTATGAGATTTGACCAATAATTTGCTCTTTCTGTGCACGTAACTTGCCTAACTGTTCCGCTACCTGTGGATGGTCTGGCCCCAAAGGGTGGTTCTTTACGCTATTTATAGCACCATTTATTTGGTCAAGACCTCCATACATCCGTTTTAAATTGGACTGTATTTCATTACGTTGATTTTTCATAGCAGAAACGGCTTCTTTTAGCTTTCCCCTACCTTTCATTGCTTCTTGTTTTTGGCTTTCTAGGGTAAGCGTTTCAGCCTTAATTTTGTTAATGCTAGCTTGAGCACCTGCCATAGTTAAACTGGCTATATTAAGATTGTGGGGTACTTAGATATTCGTTTCTGAAATTTACCAATACCTGAAGTATTTGTTGTTCTAAATTTGGAATATTAGTTATTAGAAATTCCAAAAGTCTTTCTTGTTCTGGGTTGGTCGCAACTAATTGATCGAATTGTAGTTTCTGTTCTTCAGAAAGCATAGGTTCAAAATAATCTACAAGGTTATTACCAAAAATATCGTAGAGTCTGTCAGATTCTTGATTTAGGAACTCTATCTCTGTCTCATCTCCATATTTTTCTTGAACCAATTGCATCATAAATGAAAGCACATTTTGATCTTTAGGCATACTAGCGTTTTGTGGATTAGTCATATAAGTAATTTAATAATTATTAAATTGAACATATTTTTATTGCTGATGGTATCTATCAATTTCTTTAAATCTTGCCATCTCTTTAACAAAGAATAATTCAACTGCACCAGTAGGACCATTTCTATGCTTTGCGACGGTAAGTGTTCTATTATCACTATTTTCCCCATCTCCACCTACTCTACTTAGAAACAATACAATATCAGCATCTTGTTCGATTGAACCGGAATCTCGAAGATCGGACAACATCGGATTTCCATCTGATCTTTGTTCAATTGCTCGACTTAATTGTGAAAGTGCTAAAACTGGAACATTCAGCTCCCTAGCAATACCCTTAAGATATCTTGATATTTCTGACACTTCCTGAACCCGACCCTCTCGATTATTCCCCACAATCAATTGGAGATAATCAACCACAATCATATCCAAACCTTTTTCTAATTTTAATTTCCTTGCTTTTGACCTCAACTCCATAATACTTATACCTGGGGTATCATCAATGTAAAGATTTGTTTCCGAAAGCATTCCCATAGCATCTGATATCTTTGGAAAAAATTCGTCCTTGATTCTACCGGTTCTAAGATCCCACAAGCCCACTCCTACTTGCATTGAGAGTAACCTATCCATCAACTGTGCACTAGACATTTCCAATGAAAAGACAGCGACTGTTTTTTTATCGGTAACTGCGGCATGCCTTGCTATATCTAATGAAAACGCGGTCTTACCCACGGATGGTCTTGCGGCTAGGATAATTAAATCCGATTTTTGTAATCCACC
>CALMQQ010000163.1 GCA_937871845.1 uncultured bacterium | reverse complement strand
ATTGACTCCCATTGAAGAAGATACGAGGCGGGTATCTTTTGATATTCAGTAAGGGAACCTGAATGGTGATAAAAAGTCTCTCCGAGATAATAGATAAATAATGATGCTGCAATAATCTTCCCTTGGTACTCGGCCAAATATATTGCAATCTCTCCTTCTCGCGAAAAAATTTCAAATTCTTTCCGTAAATAATCATGGCTGTAAGCTTTCCATTGTTGTCTTTTTACAGTATCGTCATAAACGCTATAAAATTTATCTAAATCATTAATATCTCTACTTTTATGAATTTTAACTCCTTCTTTCTCCGCTTTGCGTATATAGTATCGAGTATTTTTTCGCATATTCTGAAGTATGGTTACAATATCCTGCGTTAAATCCAATACCCATGTTATCTCTGCATCCACATCATGCATTTGGTTTTGAACAAATCCTCTCTCCTTCCAGATCTTCGCATTAAAATTTTCATGTTTAACATGAGGGCTTATTCTTAAGAAATCGACATTAAACTCCTGCCCAATAATCCTCAGATGTTTTAATAGTTCCTCGACAATTTCATCATTGTCCCAGTCCGTTACTGGTCCGTTCCGAACATGTAGAAACCTTCCTCTTTTTGCATTTACTTCTACCACCTGTGCAATTGCGACAATATTTTCCTCGATATAAAATCCCATTCTGACTACATTTTTTCCAAGTGACTTTTCAAATTCTCCCCACGCCCATGATTGGAAAAAGCTTGTTTTGAAACCGCTACTAGAAATGAATTCTTCCCAATAAGTTTTGTCTGTTATTTCTTTATGAACCATTGACGATAATCTGATTTAAAATTGTCTGGGGGAATGTGCCCTCCAGTAATACTTTCTCTCCTTTCTTTACGTTAAACTTGTATGCATCTACAAAACCATTTATATTGTTAACTTTCAATATTACAAAATTTGAGTTAGCACGCCGAACGGCAGAGATTAAATCCTCGTCATTACAGATTATGCCATTAGAAACCTCTACGATTCTCTCTGCTATTTCCTTGTATGTATTATATCTCTCATTTCCAAGTTCGATTATTCCTTGAGTCATAACCCATTTGTTTCCCTCAAACTTATTATCTAAATAATCTAAGGCTAATAAGAAACCCTCTTTGTTAGAACTTTTTCCGTCATCAATTACTGTAGAGCCATTGATTCCATTGTGTACCTTTAGATATTCTACAGAATAGTTCCATGATGATATTTTTGTGATTATTTCGTCCATTGTCATGCCTAATTGCAAAGAGACAAGGACTGCTGCCGCAAGATTAATAGAAAATCTTTCTTCTTTCAATCCAACTTTAAATCGATAAATTTCTCCTTTGTATCGTAATTGTAAATCTAACACATCTCCTAGGTCGATAACGTTTACAATGTACAGATTCTTATCATCTGAACTCGATTGACTTGTGTTCATTTTAAATTTATCGAATTTTAGTCCTTCAGAGTTCTTTTTGAAGAAAAATACTTTTTCTTTACTTGTTTCTCTAGACATCATTTGGCATTTTTCATCGTCACCGTTAAAAATTGCGACCCCATTGTCTTTAAGACCGTCAATTAGTTCAAACTTTGCTTGATATATCTTTTCAATAGATCCAAATAAACTTACATGTTGTTGAGAAAGCGCAGTTACGACGGCTATGTCAGGGGAGACTATTTTTGTAGACTGTTTTATTTCACCTTTTCTATATGCTCCCATTTCAACAACAAAAACTTCTGTATCATCTTTAATATATGTCTTTACAGCTTGTGCTAGACCTACGGCAGTATTGTTGTTCAGAGGAGTTTTCGCAACATTGAACTTATCTTTGAGAATTTCATATATTAATTCTTTTGTTGTAGTTTTTCCATAACTTCCGGTTATCGCAACTACTTTCATTGTATTACCTTTTTCTCTAATAATTTTCGTTGCAGACATAATCTTACGCTTCCTTGAGATATAGGAAAGTGGTGCTGTGGCAATCACCATAAGGAATGTCCAAAAAGGAATTAACAGATCAATTAATAGGGATACACAAATTGTTAGACCGACTACCAGTGTTAAAAGAGGAATCACCTCTTCACTTTGAACCACGACAGGGTTAAACGTATCAGCAATATTCTTCAAGGTAAGTCCTTCTGGAGATACAAAATTTACATTATTCAGATCAAACTGTAGGAACCATACCAGAATCCTCGCATAAATTGAAACTATGAACGTCAGCACAGCGGACGAAATTAGTAAGTTTCTTATGCTCCTAATTCTTGGTCGCACCAACCGTCGGCTTATTACATCAGTTATGAACCACTCCAAATGCATGAAGTAAAGTACGTAAGCAAGTATATATGTAAATGATAGATAACCTGCATTTGGATAAAGAATATAAAGAACTCCATTAATTAGAAAGGAGATTTTAAGCAACAATAATACCGTTCCAAGTTGCGAGTATTTCTTCTCATATCGAAGGTATGATAATACTCGATCGATTCGATATTCTTTGACCTGCCACAACTGCAATAATTGAAGGAAATATCTAATAATCCCTATAAATGCAGGAAAAATTAATAAAAGGTAAAGTACAAGAAACTTGTCCATTTAAATTATTTAATAAATAGCGATATCATGGTTGATACCAGTTCAGGTTGTATAAGAGGCAGATTGTGTCGTGCATCTTTTATTACCTCGAGTTTTGAGTTAGGTATTTCATCTCTAAGATATTCCGCCATCCATAAAGGTGTTCTGGTGTCCTTCTCCCCCCATAATAATAATGTTTCAACCTCTATGTCTTTAACTTTTTCATCCAAATTCTCATCCAATATGCACTTCAAGCTCTCGCTCAATTCTTCAGACTTTAAATAATCAGATTCACGAACCACAATTTTATAATAAATCTTTCTGGTAAGTGGTTTAACTTTTTTTAATCCAGGCAAAGAAAAGACACTTCCAAATAGTTTTGTTGGTAAAAATAGAGCTGCCTTTTTCAGACTATTTCTCGGCTTTAATCCAGAGGAGTTAATTAAAATTAACTTCTCCGCGATTCCAGAATTGTTTATCAG